>NZ_WIBD01000015.1:0-172850 GCF_009495975.1 Pseudomonas sp. SZ57
GCGCCATCCATGGCCCGGTGCGGCTAGCCTGGCGTCCTGCCAGGCTACCCCCGGATCAGCGCCAGGACTCAGCCGTCCCTTACGTCGCACTCTGCGTCGTCAGTACCATCGCGCTCGAAAAGCACTTCGTTGGCAGCGAATGGTGGGTAAGTCATAACATTGTTTTCGCATCAGAGATTGTTGACGCAGAGCGTCATGAACTGCATTCCCGCGCGGAGCGTGAGGAACGAGAGTTATACGGGAGAAAACTTCTCGTCACTCTGCGCAGAGCGTAGGGACGATAGCAAAAAGGCCCGGTCACTGAGCGAGCCGGGCCTTTTTGATGGTGTCAGACGATTACTCGCTGAGCGTCGGAACCTTGCGAGGGGCCATGAAGTACATCCAGATCAGGGCAATGAAATACATCGCCGGGATCATGGTGAACAACACGTTGTAGTTGTTATTGGTGGCGGTCAGCACCGCACCCACGATCTGCGTCATGAACATACCGCCAATGGCCGCACACATGCCGCCGAAGCCGAACACGGTACTCATCATGTGCTTGGGGGTGTAGTCCATCACTAGGCTCCAGATATTCGCCGTCCAGGCCTGATGCGCACCCACGGCAAGCGAAATGGCCAGTACCGCCACCCACAACCCACTGGCATTGGCCGCGAACACCACGCTGCAGATCGTGATGGCAAAGATCAGCATCGACAACAGCCGCGCAGTCGTCGCACGCATGCCACGACCAATCAGCCAGGACGACAGAATGCCGCCACCGACACTGCCGAAGTCAGCCGTCAGCCAGATCAGAATCAGCGGTATACCCATCTGCGTCACGCTGATCCCCAGGTTGTATTGCTGATTGAGGAACGGCGGCAGCCAGTACAGGTAGAACCAGAACACCGGAGCAGTAATCGCATACGCCAGCGCGAACGCCCATGTGCCACGCATCTTCAGAATGCCGGTGAACGGCACCTTGACCGGCGCCGGTTCGACTTCCTGATTGATGTAATCCAGCTCGGTCTTGCTGACGGTCGGATGCTCTTCGGGGTTGTAGTACTTCAGGCGCCAGGTGATGGCCCAGAGCAGCCCCAGCGAACCCATCGCCACGAAGGCGGCCTGCCAGCCCCAGACCGTGAGGATCACTGGCAGCAGAGCCGGGGTCAGCATGGCACCGACGTTGGTGCCGGCGTTGAAGATACCGGTGGCCACCGCGCGCTCACCGGCAGGGAACCACAGGCGTGTGGTCTTCACACAGGCCGGGTAGTTGGCGGCTTCGGTCAGGCCCAGAATGAAGCGGCAGACCATGAAGCCGACAGCGGAAGTGGCAAGGCCGTGCGCGCCAGTCGCCAGGCTCCACAGCAGCACCGCAAGGAAGAACGCGCGCTTCACACCGACCTTGTCGATGAAGCGGCCCTGCAGCACGAAGCCGACCGCATAACCGACCTGAAACCAGAAGTTGATGTTGGCGTAGTCCATCGCCGTCCAGCTCATTTCCTTGGCGAGGATGGGCTGCATGACGCCGAGCGCGGCCCGGTCGATGTAGTTCAGCGTAGTGGCGAAGAACACCAGGGCGAGCATGCCCCAACGAGTCTTGCCCACGGCGAGTGCGCCGCGGATCTTTTCGCCCATCCCGGCACGGGCGGCCTGGGCGACAGGGGTGGTCTGGGTGTTAAGCATGATGTTCTAACCATCCGTTCCAGGACTGTGCTGCTGGCAACAGTCGGACTGAGAAGTCCACTCGATGCAGGCGTTGTGCAGGTAAAGTGAAGTCGTAGAACCGTGATTCGACTGGCCTGTAGACTCAGGCTGTCCTCGAAACGATCCGTCGGGCCGACAATTTACAGGTTGGGCCGCGTAAGTGTGTTGGAATGTTTCAGGCGACGTGTACCCAGGCCGGGCTTTTGGCCGGGCAGGTTCGTCGAACAGGACGTCTGGTAAGACGGACGGGCGAGCGGGCGAGCAAAGCGAGAAGGGTGCACATGAGCAATGTTCCTGTTTTTTGAATTGTTATGGGTTGCTGCTGATGAAGCGAAGATCAAAAATGTCGGACTGCGGGTCTATCCTGCAATGTGATGCTGATGTTGAGCATTGCGAGATACAGCGTCAATTGAGTAAAACGGCTTTTGTTCGATAATCGAACGTAAAACTAACCGGTTCGTACACTTTATGTTGCTGTAGTATTTTCACAGGCAAATACTTTACTCGCACCTCTGAATAAGGCCGGGAAAGGCCAGGAATGCGGTGCTGTCCAGTCGCGACCCAAGCAGGTCGCGTTCATCCAGGAGCTGAAAAGCATGCAGCGTTCAATTGCTACCGTATCCTTGAGCGGTACTCTGCCCGAAAAGCTCGAAGCCATCGCCGCAGCCGGCTTTGACGGCGTCGAGATTTTCGAAAACGACTTGTTGTATTACGACGGTAGCCCACGCAACATCAGGCAAATGTGTGCCGACCTGGGCATCGCCATCACCCTGTTTCAGCCGTTCCGCGATTTCGAAGGCTGCCGCCGTGATCGTTTGCAGCGCAATATCGACCGTGCCGAACGCAAATTCGATCTGATGCAGGAGCTGGGCACCGATCTGGTGCTGGTCTGCAGCAATGCGTCTGCCGATTCGGTGGGCGACGAAAACATTCTGCTCGATGACTTGGGCCTGCTCGCCGAGCGCGCGGGTGCCCGTAACCTGCGCGTCGGTTATGAAGCGCTGGCTTGGGGCAAGCACGTGAACACCTGGCAACAGGTCTGGAACCTGGTGCGTCAGGTTGACCACCCGGCGCTTGGCGTGTTGCTCGACAGTTTCCATACCCTGTCGCTGAAAGGCGATCCGAGCGCTATCGCGCAGATCCCGGGCGACAAGATCTTCTTCGTGCAGATGGCCGACGCACCGCTTCTGGCGATGGATGTACTGGAGTGGAGCCGCCATTTCCGCTGCTTCCCGGGTCAGGGTGAATTCGATCTGGCCGGCTTCCTCGCGCCGATCCTGCGCAGTGGCTATACCGGGCCGTTGTCGCTGGAAGTGTTCAACGATGGCTTCCGTGCAGCGCCGACACGCGCCAATGCCGCGGACGGCCTGCGTTCGCTGCTCTATCTGGAAGAGAAAACCCGCCAGCTGATGGCGCGTGACGAGCCGGCCGCCGCTCCTGAAATTCTCTTCAACCCACCCGCAGCCAGCACCTACAATGGTGTCGAGTTCCTCGAGTTTGCCGTTGACGAGAGCCACGGCGCTCGCCTGTCGGGCTGGCTGCAACGGCTGGGCTTTGCCAAGCTGGGTCAGCACCGTTCCAAGGCGGTCAGTCTGCTGGGGCAGGGCGATATCAGGATTGTGCTCAATGCCGAACCCTATTCCTTCGCCCACAGTTTTTTCGAGGCGCACGGCCCGTCGCTGTGCGCCACTGCCTTGCGCGTCGACGACGGCCATCAGTCGCTGGAACGTGCGCGTGCCTTCAAGGGCCAGCCCTATCGTGGCCTGGTCGGCCCCAACGAGCGGGAGATTCCGTCGGTCCGCGCGCCTGACGGCAGCCTGATCTATCTGGTGGATAACGCCGCGCCGGGAGAATCGATTTACGACAGCGATTTTGTCGTCGATCCGCAAGCCGTCGCCAAGGGCGGGTTGCAGCGTATCGACCACATGGCCATGGCGCTGCCGGCCGACAGTCTGGACAGTTGGGTGCTGTTCTACAAAAGCATTCTGGATTTCGAGGCTGACGACGAAGTGGTCTTGCCCGACCCCTACGGTCTGGTCAAGAGCCGTGCGCTGCGTAGCCGTTGCAGCACCGTGCGCTTGCCGCTGAATATTTCCGAGAATCGCAATACGGCCATCTCCCATGCGCTGTCGAGCTATCGCGGCTCGGGCGTGCACCACATCGCATTTTCCTGCGAAGACATCTTCGCCGAAGTGAGCCGCGCCAAGGAAGCGGGCGTGCCGTTGCTGGACATCCCGCTCAATTACTACGATGACCTGGCGGCGCGCTTCGATTTCGACGAGGAGTTTCTCAGCGAACTGGCGTATTACAACGTGCTCTATGACCGCGATGCGCAGGGTGGCGAGTTGTTCCACGTCTACACCGATGCGTTCGACGGGCGCTTCTTTTTCGAAATCCTGCAGCGCAAGAACGGCTACGTAGGGTATGGCGCTGCCAACGTCCCGGTGCGTCTGGCGGCGATGGCCAAGGCGCGCAATGTGGCAGCACGTCAGGCACGTCTGTAAGGCGAATCCGATTGCAGGGCTGCTGCGAGGGTTCGACGCCCTCGCGGCTTCCCTCGGTTGCCGGTCGGCTTCATACTCCGCGCATTACTCGTGGTCATGAGCCAACAATGAAAACAACTGACGACTCCGTTGCCGTTGCGTCGAAAGGGCGCAAGAACAATCCGGAAAAGACCCGCGAAGACATTCTGCAGGCTGCCGTTGCCGAGTTTGTTGCCCATGGCCTGTCGGGGGCGCGCGTCGATGCCATTGCCGAACGCACCAAAACCTCGAAACGGATGATTTATTACTACTTCGGCAGCAAGGAGCAGCTGTACGTCGAAGTGCTGGAAAAACTCTACGGCGCGATTCGCAACACCGAGAGCCAGCTCAATCTGTCCGAACTCGAGCCGGTGGAAGCGATTCATCGCGTGGTCGAGTTCACCTTCGACCACCACGACAGCAATGTCGATTTCGTGCGCATCGTGTGCATCGAAAACATCCATAACGGCGAGAACGTCAAACAGTCCGAATCGATTCAGGCCAAGAGCCAGAACATCATCAGGGCGCTCGACGGCATTCTGCGTCGTGGCGAAGCCAGCGGCCTGTTTCGTGACGGTGTTCACCCGGTGGACCTGCACCTGATGATCAGCTCGTTCTGCTTCTACCGGATCTCCAATCGCCATACCTTCAGCGAAATCTTTCAGATCGAGCTGTGGAGCGAGGAGGTCAAACAGCGTCACAAGGCAATGATCTGCGACGCTGTGTTGCGTTATCTCAAGCGCTGATGTTTACAGCGTGTGGAAGTGCGCCATCATCCGCTCTGCATCGGCGGACTGGCCACTGAACAGTTCAAAGGCCTTGACCGCCTGAAACACCGCCATGGTGCTGCCATCCAGGGTGCGGCATCCCAGTGCGCGGGCATGCTTGAGCAATTCGGTTTCCAGCGGAAAGTAAATGATTTCCGCCACCCACAGTTCAGGCCGCAGCAACTCGACCGGCAACGGCGTGCCTGGCAGTTTGGTCATGCCGACCGGCGTGGTATTGACCAGTCCGTCGGCTTCGGCCATCGCCGCAGGCAGGTCGATGCCCACCTGAGCGCGCCCTGCACCGAAGTGCTGGTTGAGGTTGTCCACCAGCCCCTGGGCGCGTTGCGGCTCGACCTCGAACACGCTGAGGCGCTCGATGCCCGCGCTCAGCAGCGCATGAGCCACGGCAGCGCCCGCGCCACCTGCACCCATCTGCACCACCTGTTGGCGTGGGGCCTTGTCCAGGCCGCGCTGAAAACCTTCGGCAAAGCCCAGGCAGTCGGTGTTATGGCCGATGCGCTTGCCGTCCTTGAACACCACCGTATTCACCGCGCCGATACCGCGTGCTTCATCGGACAGCTCATCGAGTAACGGGATGACCGCCTGCTTGCACGGGAAGGTGATATTCAGGCCGGTGAAGCCGCACTGTCGGGCGCCTTCCAGAAGCTGGGGCAGGGCGTGGATGTCCACTTGCAGGGCGTCGATGTCGATCAGCCGATACAGATAGCGCATGCCTTGCGCATCACCTTCATGCTCGTGCATGGCGGGCGTGCGCGAGGCCTGGATGCCCGAGCCGATCAGGCCGGCGAGGATGGAGGGTTTTTCAGCATGAGTCATAAAATACGTCTCTTGTTTTTGTGTCACTGCCCGGTGTCGGCAGGTGTTAAACGGAATGTACCAGATGGTTAATAGTGTCGCAGGCAGGAGTCGATTACCACGCAGCGATGTTGTGCGGTGATCGCACTAATCAGTGATAATCCACGGCCAGCCGCTTCAGGCTTACACGAGTTCGAGTCCCCGCATGTCCGAGTCCGTCTTCAGCGCCGCACAGCAGCAAGCCAGTACGTTGTATCTGCCACCGGGCTCGTGGGCCACGGTGCTCGATTGCCTGTGCGCGAAATTTCCGGCCATCAGCCGCGAACAGTGGCTGGATCGGTTTGCTCGCGGCCGGGTGCTGGACGAAAACGGCAAGGCCATCGCGCCTGATCTGGCGTACCGGGAGGGGCTGCGGGTTCACTACTTTCGTGAGGTTGCCAACGAAACGCCGATCCCCGTGGTTGAGACGATCCTCTACGCCGACGAGCATCTGGTGGTGGCTGACAAGCCGCACTTTCTCCCGGTGACACCCGCAGGCGAATATGTCGAGCAAACCTTGCTGCGCCGCCTGATCCATCGTCTGGACAATCCTGATCTGGTGCCGCTGCACCGCATCGACCGGCACACCGCGGGGCTGGTGCTGTTTTCCGCCAACCGGCAGACGCGCTCGGCTTATCAGACATTGTTCCCTACCCGGCGCATCGACAAGTTTTATCAGGCCATTGCGCCAGCGCTGCCGGAGCTGACGTTTCCGCGTCTGCACGAGAGTCGTCTGGTCGAGGGTGAACCGTTCTTTCGCATGCAGGAGGGCGTCGGCGCTAGCAACACCCGTACGCAGATCGAGGTGCTTGAACGGCAGGATAAATTGTGGCGCTACGGGCTTTATCCGGTGACCGGCAAAAAACATCAGCTGCGTGTACACATGGCTGCACTGGGCGCTGCCATCTGCAACGATCCGTTCTACCCGGACGTGGTGAAAGACCCGGTGGACGACTATCGGAATCCTTTGAAGCTGCTGGCCAGCAGCTTGCGCTTCGTCGACCCGCTCAATGGCGAGCAGCGCCACTTCGAGAGCCTGTTGCAGCTCGACTGGTAGTACAGGGACAGTGAAATGACAGGCAAAAAAAACCCGCACTCGGCGGGTTTTTTCAAATCAGTAACGCGACGCCCGGATCACAGATCCTTGACGGTACGTACCTGATCCTTGTTGATGCGGGTCTGCTTGCCGTCGAGTTGCTTGAACTCGTAGAAGCCAGAGTCTTCATCGTACTTCGGCGTGTCGACAGCCTGGATTTCACGACCATCGTTCAAGGTGATCACAGTGGGCGATGCGCAGCCGGCGAGGGAGGCAATGCTCAGTGCAAGCAGGAAGGCAGCGGGAAGGGTCCGTTGTTTCATTACTGTGTCTCCAGATGGATTCTTGATTTGCTGAACTCTCAGACGGATACACCGTCAGCAAGTTCCGTATACACCCGCAGCAACTTCAATGACCAGTCACTTGTTGCGGTTTTCACTGATCCCGGTCAACAGACAGGGAGTGTTCAGGTTGGCCAGGCGTGGATCGCCGGCTTCCAGTTGCAGAGCGACTGGTTGTAGCGGTTCCAGAGCCCGTCTCGGGCTGCGTTCGCCGGCCTGCCATGCGGCTTCCAGCGTTGCGGCGTGAGCGACAGGGATCATACCTAAAAGCGGCTGCCAGTGCTGACCTTCACGCACCATTATCGGTCGCTCCGGGTATTCAACGGCTTTTTCACGCAGTGCGTGCAGCAACGCTGCATCGACCAAAGGTGCGTCGCAGGGCAGGATCAGCAACCATCGATGCCGCGCTAGGGGCAGTGCGGCGCGGATCCCGGCCAGAGGACCGTTGAAATCGGTATCGTCGTCCTGCACCAGTCGATCGGCGTAACGCGCATAGCGATCGATATTGCGATTGCAGGAAATGATCAGGTCGTCGGTCAGCGGCCGGGTCAGTCGGTGCAGATGTTCGATCAGCGCAGTGCCCTGCCACTCGATCAGGCCCTTGTCACGCCCGCCCATGCGCTGTCCCCGGCCTCCGGCCAGCAGCAGAATCGAGCAGGGCGGCAGTGGGGCAGGAACATTCATCGAACACTCGTCGGGCAGTCAAAAGGAGGGCTGTGATATAACACCCGCCTGTTTTCTTAACAACTGGATGAGGCCATGAAAGCCAAGGCTGACACACCTTTCGTACCCCTTAATATCGCCGTACTGACCGTCAGCGATACCCGTACCCGTGAAACCGATACCTCGGGGCAGATGTTCGTCGATCGCCTGACCGACGCAGGCCACGGCCTGATCGAGCGCGTGCTGCTCAAGGATGACCTGTACAAGATCCGCGCTCAGGTAGCGACCTGGATTGCCGACGATCAGGTGCAGGTCGTGCTGATCACCGGTGGCACCGGCTTTACCGGCCGTGACAGCACACCTGAAGCCGTTGCTTGCCTGCTGGACAAGCAGGTCGATGGTTTCGGTGAGTTGTTCCGGCAGATATCGGTGCCGGACATCGGCACCTCGACCATTCAGTCCCGCGCGCTGGCCGGCCTGTCCAATGGCACGCTGGTGTGCTGCCTGCCCGGGTCCACCAATGCGGTGCGCACGGCATGGGATGGCATTCTTGCCCAGCAACTGGATTCGCGTTTCCGGCCTTGCAACTTTGTGCCTCACCTCAAGCAGGCCGAGCCCTGTGCAACCCGTGGTTGAGTGCTCATGAGCAACCAGCCGAAAACCCTGCTGCCTGTTGAAGACGCCATTGCGCGTCTGTTGAAGATGGCTGAGGCCACGCCGATCACCGAGCGTCAACGCGTCTCGCTGGCCGATGCCGAAGGCCGGGTGCTGGCGGTGGATCTGGTCTCAACGCTGGATCTGCCGCCCTGGCCGAACAGCGCCATGGACGGTTATGCCTTGCGTGTGGCGGACTGGCACGGCGAGCCGTTGACCGTCAGTCAGCGTATCTTCGCCGGTCAGGCCCCCGAGCCTCTGGCTCCTGGCACCTGTGCGCGTATTTTCACTGGCGCGCCGATGCCTGAAGGCGCTGACTGCGTCGAGATGCAGGAAAACGCCGAGGTGCTGGCGGATCAGCGTGTGCGCTTCAACGAACCACTGGGCGCCGGGCAGAACATTCGTCCGCAAGGCCAGGAAACCCGCGTTGGCGATACCGTGCTGGCCGCCGGCACGCGGCTGGGTCCGATCGAACTCGGTCTGGCGGCCTCGCTGGGCCTCGCCGAGCTGGAGGTCATTCGTCGTGTACGGGTCGCGGTGCTGTCCACGGGCGACGAGTTGATTGAGCCCGGTCAGCCGTTGGGGCCGGGGCAGATCTACAACAGCAACCGGGTGTTGCTGTGCAGCTGGCTGAAGCGGCTCGAATGCGAGGTTGTGGATGCAGGCATCCTGCCGGACGATCTGGAAAAGACTCGCGCTGCACTGGCGAACCTGCAGGGCGTCGATCTGATTCTCTCCACGGGCGGAGTATCCGTGGGCGAAGCGGATTTCCTCGGCCACGCATTGCGTGAAGAGGGCGAGCTGACACTCTGGAAGCTGGCCATCAAGCCTGGCAAACCGCTGACCTTCGGGCATTTTCGGGGTGTGCCGGTGATCGGTCTGCCGGGTAATCCGGCCTCTACGCTGGTCACTTTTGCCTTGCTGGCCAGGGCTTACCTGCTGCGTCGCCAGGGCGTGATCGACGTCGCACCTTTGCAGTTCCCGGTGCCCGCCGGGTTTGTCTGGACGCGTCCTGGCAATCGTCGCGAGTACCTGCGCGGCCGTCTGGAGCAGGGCCGTGCCGTGGCGTATCGCAATCAGAGTTCGGGTGTACTGCGCAGCGCCGCGTGGGCCGATGGTCTGATTGAAGTCCGTGAAGGCTCGACCGTGGCCGAAGGTGACTGGGTCAACTTCATCCCGTTGAGTGAAGTGCTCGGCTGAGTGCATTCGAATGGTGGGGCGGGTAAGCATGAGCTACGCTCAACAACGCTGACACAGTGGGCAACCGGACTTCGCCCTGGAGTATTGTTATGGCGCCATTGAGAGTGGCTTGTGTGATCCCGACCTACAACGGACGCAAGGATCTGGAGCGTCTGCTGGATTCACTGGCTGCGCAGACTGCCAGCTTCGATACGCTGATCGTGGACTCCAGTTCCTCGGATGGCACACTGGAGCTGGCGCAAGCGCGATGTGCCAATATGCTGCGCATCGACAGCAAGGATTTCAACCACGGCGGCACCCGGCAGATGATGGTCGATCTGCATCCTGACTATGACGTGTATGTCTTCATGACCCAGGATGCGTATGTTGAAGACATCAATGCCATCGCCAACCTTCTGCTGCCGTTCGCCGACCCGAAGGTCGGTGCGGTGTGCGGGCGGCAGTTGCCGCACAAGGACGCCAACCTGCTGGCCCAGCATGCACGGCTGTTCAATTACCCGCCGACCTCGCAGATCAAGACCCTCGCCGATGCCGGCAAGCTGGGCATCAAGACGCCATTCATGTCCAACTCGTTTGCGGCCTATCGAGGCGAAGCGTTGCGGGCCATTGGCGGTTTCCCGCGGCATGTGATCCTTTCGGAAGACATGTACGTCACCGCGAAAATGCTTATCGATGGCTGGAAAGCGGCGTACGAAGGCTCGGCTGTATGCCGTCATTCGCACAATTACAGCTTGCGCGAAGAGTTTCGCCGTTACTTCGATATCGGCGTGTTCCAGGCCCGCGAAGCGTGGATCTACGAAACCTTTGGCGGCATCGGTGGTGAGGGCATGCGTTACGTCAAGTCCGAGCTGAAATTCCTTGGTCCCCGGCGAATTCTCTGGTGGCCTGTGTCGTTCGTGCGTAATGCGCTGAAGCTGCTGGCCTACAAGCTGAGCCGGCAGGAAAAGCGCCTGCCGCGCGGCGTGAAGAAGAAGCTCGGCATGTACGCGCGCTACTGGGACAGCCCTTACGCCTGAGTTGCGCCGCTGACCAGGCCTGCGGCGCATGAGCAGGTCAGCTTTTCGCGGCTTCTTCGTCCAGACGGTCTGCCTCGAACAGCTGCGCGAGGTCGGCCCTGGCTTCGCGGGCGGTCTGCAGGACTTTGGCGTCGTCGTCATACACCTCATGCTGAGCGGCCAGCACCTGTTCGTCGTGACGCTTGAAGCGACTGATGCGCGCATCGGCCTGTGTTTCGCTGAGGCCCAGGCCCATGAGGGTCTGGCGACTCATTTCCAGGCTTGAGTAGAACGTTTCGCGAACCGCGTGAGCGCCCAGGTCCATCAACCGATGAACATGCTGGCGGTTACGTGCGCGGGCAATGATCTTCATGTGCGGATACAGCTTGCGGATCAGCTCGGCAGTCTTGATGTTGGTGTCGGGATCATCGGTCGCGATGACGAAGAACTCGGCCTCATCGACTTTGGCGGCACGCAATATTTCCGGGCGCAACGGGTCGCCATAGAAGACCGGGACATTGCCGAAGCTGCGTGAAAACTCGATGGACTCGACGGCTGTGTCCAGGGCGATGAAAGGAATCTTCTGCGCGCGCAGGATACGCGCGACGATCTGCCCCATACGGCCCATGCCGGCAATCACCACCCGTGGTTTGTCGGTCTGGATATCGCGGTACTCTTCAGGCACCTCGACAGGTTTGACCTTGGGTTTGATCCAGCGCGCCAGAGCAATGAACAGCAACGGCGTGATCGCCATCGACAAGGTGATGGTCAACACCAGCATGTCGTACAGCCCGGCCTCGAACAGCCCCTGAGCGCTGCCGATCTTGAACACCACAAAGGCAAATTCGCCGCCTGCGGCCAGTACCAGGCCCAACTGCAACGCGCTGCGGTTGTTGAGTTCGCCAAGGGTGCGACCGATCAGGAACAGCATCGGCAGCTTGATCGCGATCAGCAACAGCGTCAGGCCCAGCACGATCAGCGGCGAGCTGAGCAACAGGCCGACGTTGGCGCCCATGCCGACGCTGATAAAGAACAATCCCAGTAGCAATCCCTTGAACGGTTCGATCTGTGCTTCCAGTTCATGACGGTACTCGGAGTCGGCCAGCAGCAGACCAGCGAGAAACGCGCCCAGCGCCATGGACACTCCGACCAGTTCCATCAGCCACGCCGTGCCTATCACCACCAGCAATGCCGTGGCGGTCGAGACTTCCTGGATTTTGGTCTTGGCGACGATACGGAACACCGGGCGCAGCAAATAGCGTCCGCCAATCACCACGATGGCAATGCTGCCCAGCACGCGCAGGCCGTGGTTGATGCTTTCGCCGGTGTCCATCGCGTGGTCAGCCCCGGCCAGAAACGGCACCATGGCAATCAGCGGGATCGCCGCAATGTCCTGAAACAGCAGAATCGCGAATGCCATCCTGCCGTGCGGGCTGTTCAGCTGCTTGCGTTCCGCCAGGCTCTGCAGGCCGAAGGCCGTGGACGACAGGGCAAGGCCCAGGCCCAGAATGACCGCCGTGTTCAGCGGCTGGCCGAAGGCAGCGAAGGCGACCCCGCCGATGATCAGGCCGGTCAAGAGCACCTGCGCCATGCCGACGCCAAACACGGATTTGCGCATGACCCATAAACGCTTTGGCGAAAGCTCGAGGCCAATGATGAACAGCAGCAGTACCACGCCAAGTTCGGAAATATGGCTGACGCTCTCGGTATCGCCGATCAGGCCCAGTACCGAAGGGCCGATGATCACGCCGGCGAACAAATAACCGATCACCGCGCCCAGCTTCAGCCGCTTGGCCAGCGGCACCGTCAGCACGGCGGCGAGCAGAAATACCACTGCGACCTGCAGCAGGCTGCCTTCATGGGGCATGTAAAACTCCTTGGTAATAATTGAACACACTGTTGAAGCAGGGGCGGTATTAAAGCATGGGAGTTTTACACGGCAACGCGCATCGCGGCATGACGATAATCAACGTCGTTGATAGATCGTGCAGGAAAGGGTGCGCAGGAGAGTGAGAGGGAGGGTGACGATGCCATCCGTTGCGCATCGGCGTAAGATATGCCCGCAAACAGGCAGCGTCAGTTGCCGGCTCATGAGCATTCAGGAAACCGTTATGACCAACAAGCAGCGTTTGATTTACTCGATTCTGATCGCCCTCGGCGTTCTGGCGATCATGCTGGGCTTGTCGCATCTGCAAAACAGCGGTGCCATCACCGAAAAGACCTTTCAGTACATCGCCATCAGCGTGGCGGTGCTGGTGGTGATCCTCAACGGCATCATGCGTCGCAAGGTCAAGCGCTAAGCGCTGGTGACCGGTGCGACGAGGAGGCGGGGTTTACCGGGCGCTGTCCTTGCCGACTTCCCCCAGCCATTCCCGGGCGCGGGGATGCAGGCTGTAGGTCTTGTCGTCGTTGAGGTCGATCACGCCCTCGTCGCACAGTCGCTTGAGGACCTCGCGCACGCTGAGAAACGATAGCGGCACATCGAGCCTGAGCAACTGGCTGTGTACGCCGCGCACTCCCAGAGGGTGGCCTTCTTCGCTCGAGACCAGTAGCGCGTCGAGCACCTTGAGCCTAACCAGGCTGGTGCGCAGGCCAAAGCTTTTCAGAAGCATCCGGATGTGCTCGTTTCCGGGCCGCTCGGTCTCCAGAGCGGGCGACTGTGCCTGCGCAGCCACTGCGGTTTGCCGCAGCAGGGTGCGAGTCGTGATTCCTTGGCGATTGAACATCCGCAAACTCCTTTTCAGGCTTTTTAAACACTCTCAATTACTAAGACGAACGAGCTCGGCAAAACCTCAGTGATCGACTGAAAAAAATACGCGACCCAGTCTGTACAGGCTCGCTGCAGCATGGTGCGCTTGAGGTTAGATGAAGAATCGTCGGGAGTGAGAGGGGATTGTTCCGACGATGGGCGCAGCCGAATGGGCTACGCATCTGCAAGACTGCGAGTGCGATCAGCCTTTCGGTGTGTCGGCGGTGCGGCGGTTGAGTACCGGGTTGCCGTTCTGATTCTGCGTCACATACACCGGCAACACCTTGGGCAGAGAGCCTAGCAGGCTCGACAGGTCGTGGGTGTTGTAACTTCCGCCCAGGCGCATGGCACCGGTGGCGCTGTCCGCCAGCAGAATGGGTGTTTGCAGGTAGCGATTGATCAGCGGCAGTGCCTGGCTGAGCGGCAGATCATTGAAGATCAGTTTGCCATTGCGCCACGCCAGGCTGGTATCGCGTGCTTCGGTCTGGCTGATCAGTGGAGCGTCGTCGCCCGCCTTGTAAGTGGCCTGCATGCCGGAGGCGAGGGCGTGGCTCGAAGAAGGATGCGCACGATCAGCGTTGATCTGAACCGAACCCTCGACCAGCGTCACGCGTACCTGATCCTGATACATCCACACATTGAAGCGCGTGCCGGTGACCCTGATGCTGCCTGCGCCGGCATCGACCACAAAGGGGTGTGTGCTGTCGTGGCTGACCTCAAAGAACGCCTCGCCCTTTTTCAGCGTGACGCTGCGTCGATCCCGATAATTGGCATAGGTCAGCTCGGTGCCCAGGTTCAGCTCGGCACGGCTGCCGTCCTCGAGCATGACCAGACGTGTGGCGGTATCGGCGTTGTAAGTCTCGTAGGTATCAGGCAGCCAGCCTTGATGCCAGCCGACGTACCCGGTAATCGGCAGCGCCATGGCAACCACCGCTGCGGCTGCGGCCAGTTTTACCCAGCGTCCACCGCGACGAGGCCGAACGCGATCGGGCCGCTCAGCCTGGGCTTGGCGCACAGGTGCCGGATTGAGCGGTTCGATTTGTCCGGTGATATCCCAGACCTCGAGCATGGCGTTGTATTCGACCGCATGCTGGGGGTGGGCCTTCAGCCATTGCTCGAATGCTTTTCGTTCGGCGGCGGTACAGTCTTCTGCATGCAGGCGCATGCACCAATGCGCAGCGGCATCGGTGATCGTGTCGTGTTCTGCATTGCTGAAAAGAGGGTCGCTCATGGGCGCTCCGGCCTATACCTTCGGCGCATTCTACCCTTTGATTTCAGGCAGAGAGAACATTTGCAGGCCATTGCCCATCCAGGCGCTGCGTATTTTCTGGTGAATGCAAGCTGGTCTCATTGAAAACTTCCCGTCGCAGTCTGCCCGCTGCGATCAGGTTATTACCCTTGGGAGTGTCTTTGCACAACCCGCAGCGCTACTCTCGGGGCCTGCCTTCGCCTTGTAATTCTCGCTAGCGTTCTCGATCTACCGCCATGAACAGGAGTTTTAGATGCGCGCCAATTCTGCCGATCAGTCGACCCGGACCGTTTCCTTTGAGCAACTGACAGATCTGTTGCGCCGAATCTTCCTCGCCCATGGCACCAGCGCAGAGGTTGCCGAGGTGCTTGCCGAGAACTGCGCCAGCGCCCAGCGTGACGGCTCGCATAGCCATGGCATCTTTCGCATCCCCGGCTATCTGTCATCGCTGGCCAGCGGCTGGGTGAATGGCAAGGCTGTGCCGGTGGTCGAGGATGTCGGCGCTGCGTTTGTCCGGGTCGATGCCGGAGGCGGTTTTGCCCAGCCCGCACTGGCGGCGGCCAGAGCCCTGTTGATCGACAAGGCGCGCAGTGCCGGCATTGCGGTTCTGGCCATTCGCAACTCTCATCACTTCGCTGCGTTATGGCCGGATGTCGAGCCTTTCGCCGAACAGGGGCTGGTCGCCCTGAGCATGGTCAACAGCATGACCTGCGTTGTGCCACATGGTGCGCGCCAGCCCCTGTTTGGCACCAACCCGATTGCTTTCGCCGCGCCCCGTGCAGGCGGCGAACCCATTGTTTTCGACCTGGCGACCAGCGCCATCGCCCACGGTGATGTACAGATCGCCGCACGTGAAGGTCGACTGCTGCCGGCAGGCATGGGCGTCGATCGCGACGGCCAGCCCACTGAAGAGCCGCGCGCCATTCTCGAGGGTGGCGCGTTGTTGCCGTTCGGCGGGCACAAGGGCTCAGCACTGTCGATGATGGTCGAGCTGCTGGCTGCGGGGCTGACAGGGGGCAATTTCTCGTTCGAATTCGACTGGTCGAAGCATCCCGGGGCACAGACACCCTGGACAGGTCAGTTGCTGATCGTCATCGATCCTGACAAGGGCAGTGGTCAGTCGTTTGCACAGCGCAGCGAGGAGCTTGTGCGGCAACTGCATGGAGCAGGGCAGGAGCGTCTGCCGGGGGATCGGCGTTATAGCGAACGCGCGCAATCGATGGTGCACGGTATCAGCATCGTCGAGGCTGATCTGGAGCGTCTGCAGGCCTTGGCGGGTCATTGACCATTTACAAAATCACTGACCATTCGTCGCGACTGGTCTTGTATCAGCGCGCGGTTCAAAATACTGTATGCATGAACAGTAAAGAACGAATGAGGTCTGTCATGTCCCTTAAGTCAGCGCAAAGCCCGATTGCTCAACAACACCGTACGCTCTCTTCAGTCAACGAAATGCAGCGCGAGGATTTTCTCCGGCTGGCGGCCGGACTGCGCCAGTTCAATGCCTACGAGCCGGAGGTGTCGATCGTCATCGCGGCCGCCCGCGCGGGCGGCGAATACCGCCAGGCCAGCGCGATGGAATAACGTGGCTGATTGCAGCCACGGCACGTCTCGGGTTGATTGTGAGTATACGTAACGTATATGCTTCATATATTCAACTTGAGGTGAATCATGGGTCTGGTAAAAATTTCCGAAAACATGCACGCCAATCTGCGTTCTGCCAGCGTTGCGCTCAGCCGCTCCATCAATGCGCAGGCCGAGCACTGGATGCGTGTCGGTATGCTCGCTGAACTGCACCCGGCGCTGGATTACAGCGAGATCTGCCAGATGCTGATTCGTCTCGAAAATGCCGGTGAGACCGTGCTGACCGCTTCGAACTTCAACGTCTCGGAGCCTTCAGCTTCCAGCCTGTCCAAGGCGGCCTCATGAGCAGCGCTATCGGTATCAAGACCGAACAGGATCTCGTGCAGTTGCGCATAGCCGGCAGACTGGCCGCCGATGTGCTTGCGATGATCACGCCTTACGTCAAGGCTGGTGTCAGCACCGAAGCGCTCGACGACATCTGCAATGAATACATCGTCAAAGAGCTGAAAGTGATTCCCGCGAACGTCGGCTATCACGGTTTTACCAAGACCACCTGCATCTCTCCGAATGCCGTGGTGTGTCATGGCATACCTTCTGCCACCGATATCCTCAAGGAAGGCGACATCGTCAACATTGATGTCGCGGTCATCAAGGATGGCTGGTACGGCGATACCAGCCGGATGTACCTGGTGGGTGAGGTCAGCCCTCTGGCCAGGCGTCTGGTCGAGACGACTTATGAGGCAACCCGCGCCGGTATCCATGCCGTGCGCCCTGGGGCAACCCTGGGTGATATCGGTTATGCCATCCAGAGCATCGCTCATCGCGAAGGCTTCAGCGTGGTGCGCGAATATTGTGGACACGGCATCGGGCGCAAATACCATGAAGAGCCGCAGGTTCTGCACTACGGTGCGCAGGGCAAAGGCCTCAGGCTGAAACCCGGCATGGTGTTCACCATCGAGCCGATGATCAACGCAGGCAGGGCGGGCACCCGGACATTGCCGGATGGCTGGACGGTTCTGACCAGCGACCTCTCACTGTCTGCGCAGTGGGAGCATATGGTTGCCGTCACCTCGACCGGTTTCGAGCTGCTCACGCCGTGGCCTGATGGCACAGGCAACTATCCCGCCATCTGATCCAGGAGGGGCTGGCAATACATACGAACAATGGCCTTCTCGAAGGCCATTATTGTGTTGAAGAGTACGATGCTTCAGGCTTGTAGCGAAGACCTTCTCCAATGCACCTGCGTCACGCCGAAACGCTTGGCCTGCAAGGTTGCGACGCTCATCGGGCCTGCGGATATATTACCGCTGACGGTCCCTACGCCTGCATGCAGGGTCGCACAATGCAATGCGTCGCTCTGGCACAGTTGCTTTGCATGATGCAGAAAGCAGTAAGGTTGGCCATTGAACTGATAGTGAATTTCAAATTCCGTTTGATGATTCATCTTCCCTGCCTGCGAATGTGATGATCAGCCTGGCTGTTTTTGGCGTATGCGCGATAAGCAGCTTACCGATTACGCCCATGATTCTTGAGAGTAGACCGAGAATCTTAGCGTTCATGGCTTGAGTTAACAGTTGTCCGATGAGTGGTTTTGGATTCACTCAAGTGCATCAGTCAATGGCCGAGCAATCCATCCGTTTGAGGGCTCGGCCTTTGATCAAGCTTGGTTATTTACAAGACTTCAGGTCTACCGGGCCTACAAAATCATTACCACGTCCCATGACACAAGCGACCTGCTGGTTACGCTGGCGCTCCCATGCCTGGGGCGGATAGGTTTTGTCCCAGGCTTGATAGAGCTGTTGGTCCTGGCGCGAGAGACGCAAGTTGTACTGTTTGCTCATGTAGAAGTAGGTGCGCGCGATCATGCCGCGTATCGAGGGGCGAGGCATGACCTTTTTGGCTTTGAAATCCACCTGGGTCAGGCATGAACCGTACTGGCCCTTTTGCTCGGGTATCCAGCCAAAACTGAAGTTGCTGCGGTCACCGTTGACCTCGCCGATACTGGGTACCAGATTGTGCAGGTCTGCTTCGGCGCGTTTGTAGACCGCGTCAGTTCTTGTGCAGTTTTTGCGCCCGCCGTTCTGCCAGCATTGGCGCAGGTGGCCAATCTGCCAGGCAGGCACGATGTGTTCCCATTCAATACGACTGGCGCGTTTGGCGCTCTTGCGTGGTACATAGCCGCAGCCAGCGAGGTCGACCCGATTACCCGTGTATTTACAGCCGCAGTAAAACTCGGTCGACTGCGGCGCATACAGGCCCCAGGCAACTTTCTTGGCTTCGCTGAAGGTGCGCGGGGCTTGTGCCTGGGCGGCGAATGAGGCGGTGATGAGCAGGGTAGTGCAAAGCAGTGAGGAAAATCGAAACGTCATGCCGTCAGTCTTCCTTCGGCAACGTCCAGAAGATTTGCACGCCACCGTCGTCGCGCCAGGCGAGAGTGACATTATCGTTCTCGGCTATTTCTTCAAGCAGTTGCGCCCAGTCGTCTTCTGCCTCGTCCGGCTGACGAAAGAGCAGGGCAGCCCTGGATTTCTGCGCGGTGGGCGAGTTGATGATCTTCTGTACCCGCATGCCCATGCGCTCGTAAGGGCCGGGAGTGGAGGGGGTCGCTGCGCTTTGTTTTGCCACGGAAAAAGGTCCCTGAATATTGCTGTACGGGCATACAGTATTTGAGTGTCGGATCTTTCGCAACATCTATGTAAGATAAAGCGCTCGAAGTGGCACGCTATTGCCTCGAAAAAAAAACCTGACGTTTCCGGAGTCACGCATGAATATCAAGTCACTGGCATTTCCGTTACTGGCCTCGGCAGTTGTGCTGCTGGCAGGCTGTTCCACGCCCTCGGTCGTCACGCTGCAAAACGGTACTCAGTACGTGACCAAAGACATGCCCAAGACCAAGACGCGCGACGGCTTCTACGAGTTCGAGGATATCTCCGGCAAGACAATCCGTATCAAGGCCGATGATGTGGCGACGGTCAAACCTGAAGAGTGAAACCCGACTGATCGTGACGCTCGTTCCCTGCACTGGCGGGGACGGGCAGCTCGGGAAGATTTAATTTCCGGTGGATTGACAAAGGCTGCAGCTTTTTCCATAGTTCGCTCCTCGCAAACGTTTGCGCGGCGATGCCCGGCATCGATTCTGCGCCGTTCGCCCGAACAATAATCACAAGATCGGAGATGAACTCATGAAGCTGCCATTCGCTGGACGCCTTCTCGCTGTCGCCATGTTTGCTGCCGTCACGGCAGTCATGCCCCTCTCTACCGTCTATGCCCAGGCGCCTGAAAAACCCAAGGTTGCACTGGTCATGAAGTCATTGGCCAACGAGTTCTTCCTGACCATGGAAGACGGTGCCAAGGCCTACCAGAAAGAACATGCCACCGAATTCGACCTGATCTCCAACGGGATCAAGGATGAGTCCGACACGTCGGCGCAGATCCGCATCGTCGAGCAGATGATCGCCTCCAACGTGAATGCGCTGGTGATCGCGCCCGCCGACTCCAAAGCGCTGGTACCGGTGCTCAAGAAAGCCACCGATGCCGGAATCAAGGTCGTCAACATCGACAACCAGCTCGATGTCGACGTGCTCAAAAGCAAGAACCTGCAAATCCCCTTCGTAGGGCCTGACAACCGCAAGGGGGCCAAGCTGGTGGGCGACTATCTGGCCAAGAAACTGACCGCTGGCGACGAGGTGGGCATCATCGAAGGTGTGTCGACCACCAATAATGCTCAGCAACGCACCGCCGGTTTCAAGGACGCCATGGACGAAGCGAAAATGAAAGTGGTGTCCACGCAGTCCGGTAACTGGGAAATCGACAAGGGCAATGCTGTGGCCTCGGCGATGCTCAACGAATACCCGAACCTGAAAGCCTTGCTGGCCGGCAATGACAGCATGGCACTGGGCGCCGTCTCTGCAGTGCGTGCGGCAGGCAAGGCTGGCAAGGTCATGGTCGTGGGCTACGACAACATCAATGCGATCAAGCCGATGCTCAAGGATGGCCGGGTTCTGGCCACAGCCGATCAGTACGCAGCCAAGCAGGCGGTCTTCGGCATCGAAGCTGCGCTCAAGCTGGTCAAAGGCGAGAAGGTCGATACCAACGACAAGGGCGTGATCGAAACGCCGGTACAGCTCGTTACTCAACCTTGATCCACGCCGTGTAAAGGTGCCCGTCCGCAGAGGACGGGCGCTGGGAGAAATGTATGTCAGCGTCTGCTCAGACAGCTGTTCTTTCGGTCAGTGGCATCGGCAAAACCTACGCACAACCCGTACTCGGTGACGTCGACCTGACGTTGATGCGTGGCGAAGTGCTGGCCCTGACCGGGGAAAACGGTGCCGGTAAAAGCACCTTGTCGAAAATCATCGGCGGGCTGGTAACGCCTACCACCGGAAATATGGAATTCCAGGGCCAGCCTTATCAGCCGGCAAGTCGTACCCAGGCCGAAAAACTCGGCATTCGCATGGTCATGCAGGAGCTCAACCTGCTGCCGACCCTGACCGTGGCCGAAAATCTGTTTCTTCACGACCTGCCACGCAGGGCCGGCTGGATCGACCGCAAGCGCTTGCGCGAAAGCGCGATCGAGGCCATGGCCCAAGTGGGGCTGGACGCGATTGATCCCGACACGCTGGTCGGCGAATTGGGGATCGGCCACCAACAGATGGTCGAGATCGCCCGCAACCTGATCGGCGACTGTCACGTACTGATTCTCGACGAACCCACTGCCATGCTCACCTCGCGCGAAGTGGAAATGCTCTTCGAGCAGATCACCCGACTGCAGGCACGTGGCGTCTCGATCATCTACATATCCCATCGGCTTGAAGAGCTGGCCAGGGTGTCCCAGCGCATCGCCGTGCTGCGCGATGGCAAGCTGGTGTGTGTCGAGCCGATTGCCCGATACAACAGTGAGCAACTGGTGACCCTGATGGTTGGTCGTGAGCTCGGCGAGCATATCGACATGGGCGCCCGGCAGATTGGCGAGGTGGCGCTGTCGGTCAAGGGGATCAGTCGCGCCGGCAAGGTTGAGGATGTGTCCTTCGACGTGCGTCGAGGTGAAATCTTCGGTATTTCCGGGCTGATCGGTGCCGGGCGTACCGAGTTGTTGCGCCTGATCTACGGTGCAGACGTTGCCGACAGTGGTCACATTGAAGTCGGAAAGCCGCTGCAGAAGGTCAGCATTCGCTCGCCATCCGACGCGGTGGAGCAGGGTATCGCGCTGATCACGGAAGACCGGAAGAGCGAAGGCCTGCTGATGTCGCAATCGATCAGCGCCAACATTGCGCTGGGCAACATGCATTCGATCTCCCGCGCGGGCTTGGTCAACAGCGACGATGAGCTGAAACTGGCGCAGCGCCAGGTGGCGGCCATGCGCATTCGCAGCTCCAGTCCGGGCCAATTGGTCTCCGAGCTGTCGGGTGGCAATCAGCAGAAGGTGGTGATCGGTCGCTGGCTGGAACGTGACTGCACGGTGATGCTGTTCGACGAGCCGACACGGGGCATCGACATCGGTGCCAAGTTCGATATCTACGCGCTGCTGGCCGAACTGACCCGTCAGGGCAGGGCGCTGGTGGTGGTTTCCAGTGATCTGCGCGAGCTGATGCTGATCTGTGATCGTATCGGCGTGCTGTCTGCCGGTCGCCTGATCGACACGTTCGAACGCGACAGCTGGACCCAGGACCAATTGCTGGCCGCTGCCTTCGCCGGTTATCAGAAACGTGACGCGCTGCTCAATGATGCGGCGCCCAGGAACGACTCATGAAAAATACTCCTTCTCCGACGCTGACCGCGCCGGTCCGTCGCGGCGGCAACTACCTTGGCCTCGGTACCTACATCGGGCTGGCTGGTGCGTTGCTGGTGATGATCGTGCTGTTCTCGCTGCTCAGCGATCACTTCCTGTCCTACCAGACCTTCAGCATGCTGGCTAACCAGATCCCGGACCTGATGGTGCTGTCGGTCGGCATGACGCTGATCCTCATCATCGGCGGCATCGACCTGTCGGTCGGCTCGGTGCTGGCCCTGGCCGCTTCGGCGGTCAGTGTGGCAATCCTCGGCTGGGGCTGGAGCGTGTTTCCGGCGGCGTTGCTGGGCATCGCCTGTGCGACGCTGGCGGGTACGATCACCGGCTCGATTACGGTCGCCTGGCGCATTCCTTCGTTCATCGTGTCTCTGGGTGTGCTGGAAATGGCTCGTGGTGCGGCCTATCAGATGACCAATTCGCGTACCGCCTACATCGGTGATTCGTTCGCCTGGCTGTCCGATCCGATTGCCTTTGGCATTGCGCCGTCCTTCATCATCGCGTTGCTGATCATCTTCGTCGCTCAGGCGGTACTGACCCGCACCGTTTTCGGTCGCTACCTGATCGGCATCGGCACCAACGAAGAGGCCGTGCGTCTGGCGGGTATCAATCCCAAGCCTTACAAGATTCTGGTGTTCTCGCTGATGGGGCTGCTGGCCGGTGTCGCGGCACTGTTCCAGATATCCAGGCTGGAAGCGGCCGACCCTAATGCCGGTGCCGGGCTTGAACTGCAGGTCATTGCGGCCGTGGTGATCGGCGGCACCAGCCTGATGGGCGGACGCGGTTCGATCATCAGCACCTTTTTCGGTGTGCTGATCATTTCTGTGCTGGCAGCAGGCCTGGCGCAGATCGGTGCGACCGAGCCGACCAAGCGGATCATCACCGGTGCGGTGATCGTGATCGCTGTGGTGCTGGACACCTATCGCAGCCATCGGGCTCGGCGCCAGGGCTGATATGGCAACCATCAAGGATGTCGCGGCCCTGGCGGGGATCTCGTACACCACGGTTTCCCACGTGTTGAACAAGACCCGACCGGTCAGCGAGCCGGTCAGGCTCAAGGTCGAAGCCGCCATTGCACAGCTCGATTATGTGCCCAGTGCAGTGGCGCGTTCGCTGAAGGCCAAGACCACCTCGACCATCGGTCTGTTGATTCCCAACGGTATGAACCCGTACTTCGCCGAGTTGGCGCGGGGCATCGAGGATTACTGCGAGCGCAATGGTTTTTGTGTGATCCTCTGCAACTCCGATGACAATCCGGAGAAACAGCGTGGTTATCTGCGCGTGCTGCTGGAAAAGCGCGTGGACGGTCTGATTGTCTCTTCGGTCGGTGGTGATGCCGGTGTTGCAGGCGGACTTGCCGAGGTCCGTACGCCACTGGTGATCGTTGACCGGGAACTGGACGGTATCGATGCCGACATGATCCGTATCGACCATGAGCAGGGCGCTTATCTGGCGACTCGGCACTTGCTGGACCTGGGGCATCGCGCCATTGCCTGTATCGGCGGGCCAGTTCACAGCACAGTGGCCGAGATGCGTCTGGCGGGTTATCGGCGCGCCCTGCAGCAGGCGTCCGTTCAGGTCCGGGCCGAATGGGCGCTGCACAGTGAGTTCACCAGTTCTGCCGGTCATGAGGCCGCGTGCCAGCTTCTGGCAGAACGCCCGCCGACGGCGATTTTTGCCGGCAACGACGTGATTGCCATCGGTGTGCTGCGCGCCGCCGCCGAGCGCTTGATTCGCGTGCCTCAGGACCTGTCGGTGATCGGTTTCGATGATATCCAGATGAGTCGCTACGTTTATCCGGCGCTCACCACCGTGGGGCAGTCGATCATGCAACTGGGCGAAACCGCTGCAGAAATGCTGCTGAGCAGAATCGCCACACCCCATGGGCTTCCTGCCGAAAAAAGACTTGTGACGCCCAGCGTCGTGGTGCGCGAGTCCACGGCAGCGCCAAACATTTTGTCCAACGAATGACGCGCACGTACAGCAACGGATTAATGAGCCATGCAAGCAAAAATAGTGATAGTGGGCAGTCTGAACATGGATCTGGTCATCCGCGCCCAGCGTCTGCCGCGTCCCGGCGAGACCTTGAGCGGGGAAACATTCGACACCGTGCCGGGCGGCAAGGGTGCGAATCAGGCGGTCGCTGCGGCGCGTCTGGGCGCCAGCGTGGCGATGATCGGTTGTGTCGGGGCCGATGCCTACGGCGAGCAACTGCGTGCAGCGCTGCTGGCCGAGCAGATCGATTGCCAGGCGGTGACCGTCGTTGAGGGCGTGCCCACCGGAATCGCTTCGATCGTGGTCGACGCCAACAGCCAGAACGCCATTGTCATCGTGGCCGGTGGCAATGGTCGGCTCAGTCCGGCATTGATCGAGCGCTTCGACACGCTGCTGGCGGGTTCACAAATCGTCATCTGCCAGCTCGAAGTGCCGACCGAGACCGTTTTCCATACCCTGGCCCGCGCCCGTGCGCTGGGCAAGACCGTCATTCTCAATCCTGCGCCGGCCAGCGAGCCCCTGCCGGCAAACTGGTATGCCCTGATCGACTACCTGATACCCAACGAAAGCGAAGCGCAGACCCTGACCGGTGTGAACGTTGACTCACCGGCGGCCGCTGAAAACGCGGCTTCGGCGATGCTGACGGCCGGCGCGCGCAACGTGATCATTACCCTCGGCGAGCGCGGAACCCTGCTCGCCAATGCGTCTGGCATGGAGCATATTCCAGCGCGTCGTGTGCAGGCCGTGGACACCACCGCTGCAGGTGATACCTTTGTCGGCGGTTTTGCGGCGGCGCTGTCCGCAGGCCATGACGAATTGCAGGCAATTCGTTTCGGTCAGGCTGCGGCGGCCATCTCCGTCACCCGAGCGGGTGCCCAGCCGTCCATCCCGACGTTTGAGGAAGTACAGGAATTCAATTCGCTATGAAAAAGACCCCGCTACTCAATATTGCCCTGTCCCGCGTGATTGCATCGCTGGGCCACGGCGACATCCTGATGATCGTCGACGCCGGCATGCCAGTACCGGCAGGCGTCGAACTGATCGACCTCGCGCTGACCCGCGGTGTGCCGGATTTCATCAGTGTGCTGGATGTCGTGCTGAGTGAAATGCAGGTTGAAAGCCATGTGCTGGCCAGCGAAATGGCCGAGGTCAAGCCACCTGCGCTGCAGGTGATCGAAAGCCTGAATCTCGACGACCAATTGGGGCAACAACGCTGGATAAGCCATGAAGACCTCAAGGTCTTGAGTCGCAAGGCCAAGGCAATCATCCGTACCGGAGAATGTCAGCCGTACAGTAATGTGGCGCTGGTGTCCGGAGTCGTCTTCTAGTTATTCAAGAAAGGGAGTTTCATATGACATTGATACAGTTTTCCAGACAGTTCATTCGTGGAGCGTTGCTCTTGTCCATTCTCGGTACTGCTGCTGCACAAGCGGCTGAAAAGCGCGATCTGATCATCGATACCGATCCAGGTGCGGACGACGTCGTTGCGTTGTTGCTGGCGCTGGCGTCACCTGAAGAGCTGAACGTGATGGCTATCACCACGGTGGCCGGCAATGTGCGGCTCGACAAGACCTCGCGCAACGCCAGGCTGGCGCGGGAGTGGGCCGGGCGCGAAGAGGTGCCTGTGTATGCCGGTGCGCCCAAGCCGCTGGTGCGTACACCGATCTATGCCGAGAACGTTCACGGTCAGGAAGGTTTGCCGGGTGTGCCCGTGCATGAACCCGCCAAGGGGCTGGCCGAAGGCAATGCCGTCGATTACCTGATTCGCACCCTGAGCAAGGCCAAGCCGCACAGCATCACCATCGCCATGCTCGGCCCGCAGACCAACCTGGCACTGGCGCTGGTGCAGGCTCCGGAAATCACCCAGGGCATCAAGGAAGTGGTGGTCATGGGCGGCGCGCATTTCAACGGCGGTAATATCACCCCGGCTGCCGAATTCAATCTGTTCGCCGACCCGCACGCCGCGCAGATCGTTCTGGCCAGTGGTGTGAAGCTGACGTACGTGCCGCTGGATGTGACCCACAAGATTCTCACCAGCGAACAGCGCCTCAAGCAGATCGCCGCATTGGGCAACAATGCTGGCAAGCTGGTGGACGGCATTCTCAATGAGTACGTCAAGCTGGACATGGAGCATTACGGTTTGCCCGGCGGACCGGTACACGATGCCAGCGTGATTGCCTGGCTGCTCAAGCCCGAGTTGTTTTCCGGAAGGCAGATCAACGTGGCGGTGGACACGCGTGAAGGGATCGGTTTCGGTCAGACAGTGGCCGACTGGTACGGCACACTCAAGCAGCCGCAGAACGTATTCTGGGTCGAGAACGGCGACGCTCAGGGGTTCTTCGATCTGCTGACCGAGCGTCTGGCGCGTCTCAAGTAATCCCGCATCCTGAGGCCGTGTGTCAGGCGGGCAGTCCCGCCGCGGCATAGCGGCTCAGCACCTGGCTGATGAAGGCACGGGCACCCTCGGTGCCCAGTTCCTTGATCAGCAGGTCGACTGCGATGATCATCAGTTCTTCCGGGTTCCCCGGGCTGTGCGAGCAGTGACCCTGAGGCCATCTGGCCTTGATGTCCGCGTCTAGGGTTATGGCTGTCATGTCTGTCTGATCTCCAGTGAAGGGTCACGCACACGTTGCTCGCTTCCCGGCGCTTGTGTCTCTGGCAGTAAACCATCCCGCGCGCATTTTGACACTTCTACTTACATATGATCCTGATAGCCCGGTTCAATGAACTCCGGCGATAAACGTTTTGTGACGATTTCCTCGCGCGTCCTGTTTCATGCCAAGGCAGACTCCCGTTCCAGACAGATCAACAGGTTACGCAAGGCATCTCGGTCTGATCGTGCAACCAACGCGCCCAGGCGCGGTCGGACAGGTCTGGAAACGTTCATTGGCAGAGGAGGGTGTATGCCCCGGAAATTCGCAACATTGGGTTTTATGGTCGTGGCTTCATTGATGGCAGGCTGCAGCAGTACGGCTTCTGATAGCAGTGCCAGTGCTGAAGCGCCCGTCAAGGCCGACGCGCCAGCCAGCAACGCGATACCTGGCCGCTGTGATGCAGGGCTTGCCCAGTTCGCCATTGGCAAGCAGGCGTCCATAGACCTCCTTTCTCAAGTCCGCGCCCGTTCCGGTTCGCAGGATGCGCGCATTCTCGGTCCTGACGACATGGTCACGCTGGAATACCGATCCGAGCGGGTAAACGTCAATACCGATGCTTCGGGTAAGGTCACCCGGATCAATTGCGGCTGAGCCGGTACTTTCTTTTACTCATAAAAAAACCCCGTCAGTGACGGGGTTTTTTTGTCAGGTGAATCAGGCCACCTGAACTTCTTCTGCCTGCATGCCTTTCTGGCCTTTAGCAGCAACAAAAGTAACGGTCTGGCCTTCTTTCAGGCTTTTGAAACCGTCGCTCTGGATTGCTTTGAAGTGTACGAACAGGTCGTCACCGCCACCTTGTGGAGTGATAAAGCCGAAGCCTTTTTCATCGTTGAACCATTTTACGGTGCCGGTTTGGCGATTAGACATGGTGTATCTCCAGAAACATAATTTTCAGTAACGTGCTGCTCAGGCCAACTGGGCACACCGGGCTATCATAGTCGAAATGAGCAAAAAAACAGCTATTAAGGTGGGCCCTTTGCGTAAAGGTCCCGTATATGCGGTTCACCATACTCTGCAAACCGCCCTCAGAGGTGCCAGGCTCAGCACAGAAAGGGCCGTATCAATAGCGCTTAAAGCCATGATTTTCATGGCTTTCAGAAGTGCCGGGGCCAACTGCTATCAGTGCTCGGCACGTGCGTCTTACCCCGGCTGAAAAAAATGATTATTTTGTCGCTGTGCAGTTCTCTGCGACCAGTTTTTGCAGTTTTGCCGTCAATGCAGCGGGTGGCGCTGCCTTGGTGTCCTTGAGCGAGGCTATTTCCTTGTCGGTGAAGTGACTGTCTACCTGTTGCGCTCCGCATTCGCAGTGAGTCGTTGCGGTCTTGTCATTCAGCCCCTGTTTCTTGGCCGCAGCCACGCATTCCTGACTGAAAGTGGTGCGTGTCGCTCCATCCATCGCAGCGTGAGCACCCAGCGGGATGAGGGCGGCGCTGCAGACGAGGAGGCTGGTCAGGCGTGAAAACTTCATGGTGTTCTCCTTATTGCTGGAAAAAACGTACGGGGTCTTGCTGGTTTCTGACGCCCATAAAGCCAGCCAGTTCAGGCGGCGTGCCAATTCCATTTCATTTGCGTGGATGTGCATCCCGGCCGGCCTGGCTGTGTTAGGATGCGCGTCCTGTTATTTTCCAGCGCCCCATGGCCAATGGCTTTCGGTGCCGCGCAGGCAGGTTTTTTCGTACATTCCAGTCATCTGGTCCGGTTCAAGGTTGGCCCCAAGGCTCCTGCCACTGTGAGGCAGGCATACCACCGGATCACGTACTGGCTCATCCCAACCCACGTGACCTTTGGTAGGGGTCACCACTAGGAGAGGAGGCGCCATGCCAACTATTACTCTTCCCGACGGCAGTCAACGTTCATTCGATCAGGCGGTTTCCGTAGCCGATGTCGCGCTTTCAATCGGTGCCGGTCTGGCCAAGGCCACCGTCGCCGGCAAGGTCGACGGCAAGCTCGTCGACGCCTGCGACCTGATCGAAAACGATGCCAGCCTGCAGATCATCACCCCCAAGGATCAGGAAGGACTGGAAATCATCCGTCACTCCTGCGCGCACCTGGTAGGGCACGCGGTCAAGCAGTTGTATCCGACTGCAAAAATGGTCATCGGCCCGGTGATCGACGACGGCTTCTATTACGATATCGCCTACGAGCGCCCGTTCACGCCTGACGATATGGCGGCGATCGAACAGCGCATGCAGCAGTTGATCGAAAAAGATTACGACGTCATCAAGAAAGTCACGCCGCGCGCTGAAGTGATCGAGGTGTTCACCGCCCGTCACGAAGATTACAAGCTGCGTCTGGTCGAAGACATGCCGAACGAGCAGGCCATGGGCCTGTATTACCACGAAGAATACGTCGACATGTGCCGCGGTCCGCACGTGCCGAACACACGCTTCCTGAAGTCATTCAAGCTGACCAAGCTGTCCGGTGCCTACTGGCGCGGCGACGCCAAGAACGAGCAATTGCAGCGCGTCTACGGCACTGCCTGGGCCGACAAGAAACAACTGGCAGCCTACATCCAGCGCATCGAAGAAGCCGAAAAACGCGACCATCGCAAGATCGGCAAGCGTCTCGGCCTGTTCCATACCCAGGAAGAAGCGCCGGGCATGGTTTTCTGGCACCCGCAGGGCTGGACCCTGTATCAGGTGCTTGAGCAGTACATGCGTAAAGTGCAGCGTGAGAATGGCTACCTCGAGATCAAGACCCCGCAAGTGGTCGATCGCTCGCTCTGGGAAAAATCCGGGCACTGGGCCAACTACGCCGACAACATGTTCACCACCGAGTCCGAAAGCCGCGACTACGCGATCAAGCCGATGAACTGCCCTTGCCACGTGCAAGTGTTCAATCAGGGCCTGAAGAGCTACCGCGAGCTGCCGATGCGTCTGGCCGAGTTCGGTGCCTGTCATCGTAACGAGCCGTCGGGTGCCTTGCACGGCATCATGCGTGTACGTGGCTTCACCCAGGACGATGCGCACATCTTCTGTACCGAAGACCAGATGCAGGCCGAGTCTGCCGCGTTCATCAAGCTCACGCTGGACGTCTACGCCGATTTCGGTTTCAAGGATATCGAACTCAAATTGTCCACTCGCCCTGAAAAGCGTGTAGGCTCCGACGAGCTTTGGGATCGCGCCGAATCGGCGCTGGCTTCCGCACTCGACAGCGCAGGTCTGCCTTACGACCTGCAGCCGGGCGAGGGCGCGTTCTACGGTCCGAAAATCGAGTTCTCCCTCAAGGATTGTCTCGGTCGGGTATGGCAGTGCGGCACCTTGCAGCTGGACTTCAATCTGCCGATCCGTTTGAGTGCCGAGTACGTGTCGGAAGACAACAGTCGCAAGAATCCGGTCATGTTGCACCGCGCAATTCTTGGGTCCTTCGAGCGGTTCATCGGAATTCTGATCGAGCATTACGAAGGGGCGTTTCCGGCCTGGCTGGCGCCTACCCAGGCAGTGATCATGAATATCACTGACAAACAGGCCGATTTTGCCCTCGAAGTGGAAAAAACTCTGGCCGAAAGCGGGTTTCGTGCCAAGTCCGACTTGAGAAATGAAAAGATCGGCTTTAAAATCCGTGAGCATACTTTGCTCAAGGTTCCTTATCTCCTCGTGATTGGAGATCGGGAGGTTGAAATGCAAACTGTCGCTGTGCGTACACGTGAAGGCGCTGACCTTGGTTCGATGCCGGTCGCCCAATTCGCTGAATTCCTCGCACAAGCGGTTTCCCGGCGTGGTCGCCAAGATACGGAGTAATTATTATTAAGCGTGAAATGAGACAAGATAAACGAGCTGCACCCAAGGCCCCGATCAATGAAAATATCTCGGCCCGCGAGGTTCGTTTAATTGGCGCTGACGGCGAGCAGATTGGCATCGTCTCGATTGATGAAGCGCTTCGTATTGCCGAAGAGGCGAAGCTGGATCTGGTAGAGATTTCTGCCGACGCAGTCCCTCCGGTCTGCCGTGTGATGGATTACGGCAAATCGATCTTCGAGAAGAAGAAGCAGGTTGCTGCAGCGAAGAAGAACCAGAAGCAGATCCAGGTTAAAGAAATCAAGTTTCGTCCAGGGACGGAGGAAGGGGATTACCAGGTAAAACTACGCAACCTGGTACGTTTCCTGAGTGACGGGGACAGGGCCAAGGTATCGTTGAGATTCCGCGGTCGTGAGATGGCCCACCAGGAGCTGGGTATGGAGCTGTTGAAGCGGGTTGAAGGTGACCTGCTCGAATACGGTTCCGTCGAACAGCATCCTAAGATGGAAGGACGCCAGCTGATCATGGTCATCGCCCCGAAAAAGAAGAAATAACCACCAGGGCACGGCAGGCCTTGCGGTTATATTTATCAACTGAATGCGGAGTATCCGAACATGCCAAAGATGAAGACTAAAAGTGGTGCAGCTAAGCGGTTTTTGAAAACCGCCAACGGCATCAAGCACAAGCACGCTTTCAAGAGCCACATCCTGACCAAAATGTCGACAAAGCGTAAGCGTCAATTGCGCGGTAGCAGCTTGCTGCATCCGTCTGACGTGGCAAAAGTCGAGCGCATGCTGCGCCTTCGTTAATTTTGATCAAGATATAGAGGAAGTAACTCATGGCTCGTGTAAAGCGTGGCGTCATTGCCCGTAAGCGTCACAAAAAAATTCTGAAACTTGCAAAAGGCTACTACGGCGCGCGTTCACGCGTATTCCGTGTTGCCAAGCAAGCGGTAATCAAGGCAGGCCAATACGCCTACCGTGACCGTCGTCAGAAAAAACGTCAGTTCCGCGCTCTGTGGATCGCTCGTATCAACGCTGGTGCTCGTGTTAACGGTCTGTCCTACAGCCGTTTCATTGCTGGCCTGAAAAAAGCGTCCATCGAGATCGACCGTAAGGTTCTGGCTGATCTGGCAGTGAACGAAAAAGCGGCGTTTGCTGCGATTGTCGAGAAAGCTAAAGCCACCTTGGCCTAAGTCCCCGACAATCACTTGCCCCGGTTCTCCGGGGTCGGTGTTAAACGTCATAAATAGGGGAAGAGCCTTCAGCTCTTCCCCTATTTTGTATCTGGAGTCTGTACATGGAAAACCTGGACGCGCTGGTCTCTCAAGCTCTTGAGGCTGTGCAAAGCGCCGAAGATATCAATGCCCTGGAGCAAATCCGGGTTCACTACCTCGGCAAGAAAGGCGAGTTGACTCAGGTGATGAAGACCCTGGGGAACCTGCCAGCTGAAGAGCGTCCGCAAGTCGGAGCGCTGATCAACGTTGCCAAGGAACGTGTCACAGAGGTTCTCAATGCACGCAAGGCATCGTTTGAGCAGGCAGAACTGACTGCCAGGCTCGCGGCCGAATGCATTGATGTGACCCTGCCGGGCCGCGGTCAGACCTCAGGTGGTCTGCACCCGATTACCCGTACTCTGGAACGTATCGAACAATTCTTCACGCACATCGGCTACGGCATCGCCGAAGGCCCTGAAGTGGAAGACGATTACCACAACTTCGAGGCGCTCAACATCCCAGGCCACCACCCGGCCCGGTCGATGCACGACACCTTCTATTTCAACGCGAACATGCTGCTGCGCACCCACACCTCGCCGGTACAGGTACGCACCATGGAATCGCAGCAGCCGCCGATCCGCATCGTCTGCCCAGGCCGTGTGTACCGTAGCGACTCGGATATCACCCACTCGCCGATGTTCCACCAGATCGAAGGCCTGCTGGTCGATCGCGACATCAATTTTGCCGATCTGAAAGGCACCATCGAAGAATTCCTGCGTGTGTTCTTCGAGAAAGAGCTGGCCGTGCGCTTCCGTCCTTCGTATTTCCCGTTCACCGAGCCCTCGGCGGAAGTGGATATGGAATGCGTGATGTGCAGTGGCAAGGGCTGCCGCGTCTGCAAACAGACCGGCTGGCTTGAAGTCATGGGGTGCGGCATGGTCCACCCGAACGTGCTGCGCATGTCCGGCATCGATCCTGAAGAGTTTCAGGGCTTTGCGTTCGGCATGGGCGTAGAGCGTCTGGCCATGCTGCGTTACGGCGTCAATGATTTGCGCCTGTTCTTCGACAACGATTTGCGGTTCCTCGCGCAATTTCGCTAAGTCGTACGAACCCATCAGGAGAGCAGGATGAAATTCAGTGAACAATGGCTGCGCGGCTGGGTAAGCCCGCAGGTTTCCCGCGACGAGCTGGTTGCTCGTCTGTCGATGGCCGGTCTTGAGGTTGACAGCGTGACGCTGGCCGCCGGCGTTTTCAGCGGCGTGGTAGTGGGGGAGGTGCTGAGCACCGAGCAACACCCCGATGCCGACAAGTTGCGTGTGTGTCAGGTCAGCAATGGCAGCGAAACCTTTCAGGTCGTCTGTGGCGCGCCAAACGTGCGTCCGGGCCTGAAAATTCCATTCGCCATGATCGGCGCCGAGCTTCCGGGCGACTTCAAGATCAAGAAAGCCAAGCTGCGCGGCGTCGAGTCCAACGGCATGTTGTGTTCGGCTGCCGAGTTGCAGGCCGGCGAGGGCAATGATGGCTTGATGGAGCTGGCAGCCGATGCGCCAGTCGGTCAGGACATTCGTGTCTATCTGAGCCTGGACGATGCCAGCATCGAGGTCGACCTGACCCCGAACCGTGGCGACTGCCTGTCGGTGGCCGGTCTGGCGCGTGAAGTCGGTGCGCTTTACGCCGCTGAGGTCACCCGTCCGCAGGTCGCTGCTGTCAGCGCTGTACACGATGAAGTGCGCCCGGTCGAAGTGCTGGCGCCGGCTGCATGCCCGCGCTACCTGGGCCGTGTGATCCGCAACGTCGACCTGTCGCGTCCGACCCCGCTGTGGATGGTCGAGCGTCTGCGTCGTTCCGACGTGCGCAGCATCGATGCCGCTGTCGACATCACCAACTACGTGATGCTGGAACTGGGTCAGCCTCTGCATGCGTTCGATCTGGCCGAAATCAACGGCGGGATTCGTGTGCGTATGGCCGAGGAGGGCGAGAAGCTCGTTCTGCTCGACGGCCAGGAAGTCAGCCTGCGTGCCGACACGCTGGTCATTGCCGATCACCAGCGCGCGCTGGCAATCGCCGGTGTCATGGGTGGCGAGCACAGCGGTGTGACTGCCGGTACTCGCGATATTTTCCTGGAAAGCGCGTTCTTCGACACCATTTCGGTGGCCGGCAAGGCGCGTTCCTATGGCTTGCATACCGACGCTTCGCACCGCTACGAGCGTGGTGTGGACTGGCAACTGGCCCGTGAAGCCATGGAGCGGGCCACTGGCCTGCTGCTGGAAATCACCGGTGGCGAAGCCGGCCCCGTGATCGAAGTGGTCAGCGAGCAGCATTTGCCGTCGATCGCCCCGGTTACGCTGCGCGCCAGCCGCGTCGAGCAGATGCTCGGTCTGGTGATCGAAAACGCTGAAATCGAACGCCTGCTGAAAGGTCTCGGTCTGGCTGTGACTGCCGAAGCCGATGGGCAATGGCGTGTCGAAGTGCCAAGTCATCGTTTCGACATCAGCCTTGAAGTCGACCTGATCGAAGAGCTGGCACGTCTTTACGGCTACAACCGTCTGCCGGTCCGCTATCCACAGGCCCGTCTGGCTCCTCAGGCCAAGGCCGAAGCCAGGGGCGATCTGCCTGAGCTGCGCCGCCTGCTGGTTGCCCGCGGTTATCAGGAAGCGATCACCTACAGCTTCATCGACCCGAAATGGTTCGAGCTGTTCTCGCCGGGCGCCAAGCCCTTGCTGCTGGCCAACCCGATCTCCAATGACATGGCGGCCATGCGTGCCTCGTTGTGGCCGGGTCTGGTCAAGGCGCTGCAGCACAACCTCAACCGCCAGCAGGACCGCGTGCGGATGTTCGAAAGCGGCCTGCGCTTCGTCGGTCAGCTCGATGGCTTGAAGCAAGAGCCCATGCTGGCGGGCGTTGTCTGCGGCAGCCGCCTGCCGGAAGGCTGGGCGCAAGGTCGTGATGCAGTCGATTTCTTCGACGTCAAGGCTGACGTTGAAGCGGTTCTGGGCTTTGCCGGTGCACTGGGCGAGTTCACCTTCACGCCGGGTCAGCATCCTGCCTTGCACCCAGGCCAGACGGCGCGCATCGAGCGTGATGGCCGTGAGGTCGGTTTCCTGGGCGCCATTCACCCGGAACTGTCGAAAACCCTGGGTCTGGATCGTCCGGTGTTTGTTTTCGAGCTGGTTCTGGCGGAAGTGTCGACCGGCCGTCTGCCGAAATTCCACGAGCTGTCGCGCTTCCCCGAAGTGCGCCGCGACCTGGCGCTGCTGGCCGATCGAGATGTTTCGGCCAGTGCGGTTCTGGACGTTATTCGTGAAAATGCAGGCGAGTGGCTCACAGACCTCAGGTTATTTGATGTTTACCAGGGTAAAGGCATTGATCCGCATAGAAAAAGCCTTGCAGTCGGCTTGACCTGGCAGCATCCATCACGCACTCTTAATGACGATGAGGTAAACGCAACGACACTTGCTATCCTCACCTCGCTTGAGGAGAGGTTAAACGCCACGTTAAGGAAGTAGCGTATGGGGGCTCTGACGAAAGCTGAGATGGCCGAACGTCTGTACGAAGAGCTGGGCCTGAATAAACGGGAAGCCAAGGAACTGGTCGAACTGTTTTTTGAAGAAATCAGGCACGCTCTGGAAGATAACGAGCAGGTGAAGTTGTCAGGTTTCGGCAACTTCGACCTTCGAGACAAGCGCCAGCGGCCTGGGAGAAATCCCAAGACCGGTGAAGAGATTCCGATTACGGCGCGCCGTGTGGTCACCTTTCGTCCAGGGCAGAAGCTGAAGGCCCGAGTTGAGGCATATGCTGGAACCAAGTCATAACGACGAGCTGCCGCCGATCCCCGGCAAACGCTACTTCACCATCGGTGAGGTCAGCGAGCTCTGCGCGGTAAAACCGCACGTTCTGCGTTATTGGGAGCAGGAGTTTCCTCAACTCAACCCCGTCAAGCGACGCGGAAACCGTCGGTATTATCAGCGCCAGGACGTGCTGATGATCCGCCAGATCCGCGGCCTGCTATACGATCAGGGCTTCACCATCGGTGGCGCCCGACTTCGTCTTACCGCCGGTGAACCAAAGGATGACACCCAGCAGTACAAGCAGATGATTCGCGAGATGATTGCGGAGCTGGAAGACGTACTCGTCATGCTCAAGGCGTAATTGAGCAGTCAGGATACTTCCAAAATTCAAATGCTTAGGGTATATTCCTCAACGTTTTCGCACGTTGCAAAACAGATACACGCCTAGTCGGGGCGTAGCGCAGTCCGGTAGCGCACTAGCATGGGGTGCTAGGGGTCGAGTGTTCGAATCACTCCGTCCCGACCATATTTTGTTAAGGGGATCAGTCACTTACGGTGCTGGTCCCCTTTTTAATTTCCGGCATGCGCAAAACCCGCGCAAAACTTGCGCAAAACTAATTCGAAAACTGGCTGATATCGAGGTCGGGAACTGCCTCTGACCAGACGATTTCGGCGTGGTCTTTCTGGTAGTTTTTCGTCATATCCTCGCTCGCATGCCCTGCGATCTTTTGCCCGTCCTTTCCGGCTTTCTTGTATAGGTGCAGTGATAGCGCCCGCACTTCATGAAAGCCCGGCATTTCGTCGTCACTCCAATCCGCGTAGCACCCAGCATCCTCTCGCGCTGCCTTGAACGCGCGTGTCAAATATCGCTCTTCGATCTTCGTCCAGTGGTCCTTGGTCTGGGCCTGCTTTTGCTTCAGGCGCTCCGGGCGCCGGTGAACGAGATAGGGCGAAGCCACGTTGTCCCGGCACCGACTGATGACCGCCTGCAACTCTGGCGTCACTCGGAATCGAATCCAGGCTGCGTCACTGGCCTTGGCCGTCTTCTGCTGGATGACATACAGAAAGCCTTCCCGCACGTCCTCAAACTTCATGTCCAAAATGTCGGTTCGGCGCTGCGCTGTGATCAGTGCCAGATCGATCGCGTTCCGTAGCCAGGCCGGCGACTTTTCGCGAATCAGTTTCAGGCCCTCGACGGTATGGCGCTTGCGCTGTTTCTTTTCGATTCGGTTGATGGTGCTGGCCGCAGGATTATCCGGGCACAAGCCTTTAGCTGCAGCGTGGTTGAATATGTCGATGAGCAGGGCTCGGCACTGATTCGCTGTACGCGGCGTCAAGTCGTCGAGCATCACGGCAACCATGCGGATGCTGATCTGATCCACGGCCTTGCCTTCGAACGCTTTCCGGAATCTCCGAAAGTGAACCGCGTACAGCTGAAGCGTTCCTTTCGCCAGCTCCCTCGGCGGCAGTACGGTTGCTTCATAGTGATCAAGGAAGCCTGTAAACGATTCAGAGGTCACGCCCAGTACCGTTTCCACCAGATCGGCCCCCTGCATGAATGCCAGATTCAGTTGCTTGGCCGCGTCGACCGCTTTGATTCGGTCGGTCCCAAACTGAAACCACTTGCCGTCAGTCGGCCTGCGATACCGATAGGTTCCGCGCCGGTCGTCCATGTACAGATTCTGGGGCAGGCCCTTGTTTGATTTGTTGCGCGGCCGGGGGACCATCATGCAGCTCCTTTCAATACCATCGCGATCAGGTCATTACCTGCTGCTTTGTTGTAGGCGGTCCAGTCGATATACCAGAGCTTGCCGATTTGCTCACCTGGCAGTTGGCCGTTACGGATGTGATTTCGTATCGCTTGGGGGCATGGCGGCGTACCGTTCTCGCCCCAGCGCCGACGCTGAAACTCACTGATCTTGATCAGTTCTTTTCTCATTTTCTAGGCTCCGGGCCGCGCTGGGCGGCGGAAGGGGGTTATAGATAGGCGATCTGGCTGTTTGGGTCGAATGGCTTGCCTTCGGGGTCGGGGACCACCTCAGGTACGTTCTGGCGAATGAACTCGTCGAAACAAACCGGGCAGTAAGTTCGATATCGAGGTGTCAGCTGGCCATGCCCTTTGTAATCGCACTTGGGACACTTGATCGCGCTGGGGTGGGCGAAAGCCATCGTGATTCCGGCGCCGCTCATTTCTACTTTCATGGGCACGTCTCCGCCCGCCGATCACCGGCAGGCTCTGGGTAGAGGAAGGTGTTATTGAGGGGTCTTGCTCAGCACTGCGTCAGCCACTTTGATGGCTGCCTGCGCATCGTTGATGTAGCCGGGATCGAAGCCGCCTCGAAGGTGAATGGTCGCCTGGCATGTCCGGAGATTTTCGCGGGTGAGCTTGAGTGCAGCGACCAGCTCTTCACGCAGCTCAACCTCTGCGCGGCCAATGTCATAGAAGCGCTGGCCCCAGTGACCGGAAGGCGGTGGATTCGTGCCTTGAAAGCCAAACCCCATCGCGCCCACTGCCGCATCCAGAAGATCGCGTTTGTACGCGTTGTCTCCGTCAATGCTCAGGCCGTTTCGCCGGAGAGCATCAAGAGCGTTGTTCAGGTTCGCTTCCGGAGAAGGCAGGACCAGGTCGAAGTCGTGGCTGCCTGGACGGACAGCTACCACAACCAGCTCGCAGTCGAGTGGGAGCTGCACAGCAATGTCAGGCAGGGCGTTGATGATTGCTTCACGCGTGTGATGCTTTGGACTAGCCATAGAAATACCTCGCCCGCCGATCACCGGCAGGCTGACAATTGAAAGGGAATATCCGGCAGGCGCTATCGATCACTGCTATGGTCCATGCAGCCAGCAGGAGCTGGGACGGCACCAAGGAGAGGTCATGGAATGCATCACAGCCACGAACGAGGTTTACGGGCCGTATAACGCCAAGCTGGGTCAGCGCGGCGCTGACGGCAACATATGGTCGAGCAGGACCCTCATTTTCAGAATCATCAATGACCAGGTCTACTCAATGCACGAGCAGTACCTGGGCAGGCTCAAGTACGGCATGGCGATGACTGACAGGGGAGAGCTGATCTTTACGATTATGTAGGGCGGTTTGATTTGTCAGGCCAGCCGAGCGGCGTACCGTCGTCCCGCATCAGGTGAGGCGGAAGGTCTTCACGCAGACACATGGGCATGCTTCCTGGCGCGCCGCAGAAATGGCAGCCGTCAGGACCGCCATGGCAGATAGAGTGCAGAACCAGGAAACCGCTATTGCAACTAATGGCTGCGGCGTCGTACTCGACGCAGGGGATTCTTTCGGACATGACAGGTCTCCGCCCGCCGATTACCGGCAGGCTGTAAATGTTTTGGTGGGAGAGTGGACGTGCTTAACGTTTCGAGCTGGGTTTTGTATTTCTACCGCTCGTCAGGGCCCGAGCACGATCAAGGAGACGGCTAGTCGATTGATAGCCAATAATTAAAATGGATCTTTATGAACACCAATTATTTCGATACAACCAACGCACATGATTTAGTGGGCGAGCTAGACAAGGCCACTGAAATAATGATGGCCCTGCATGTGGGGCAGGTCGGTGGTGAGCAGTGGAGGGATGCATGCTCGCGTCAGCAGAGCGCCTTTATGGAATGGCGTCAATATCTCTACCGGAAAGCTGATGAGAAACCGCCAGCGCGGTTGCTTAGCATAGGCTGACGTCGTTGACGCCGGCTTGTTCTAGTGCTTGGCAGCCTGTCATGGTGTCACCGGCTTGAATTCGACAACCCAGACCCATGGGTTGCTATGCCACGAGTCGGCACCGTTGATTGATTCCCACAGCTCCTGCCATGCAGCGGGATACCAGTCGCGATAATTGGGCGATACGTCGTCACTCGCCAGTTCTGGAGGGCATTCCAATCCTTCCGCCCGGATGTCGCTGCGGGAAATGGCTTGCAGGCGCTCAACGCGTACGTCAGTTATCTCCAGCAGGATGCGGCTTGCCCAGCGCGGCATGTGGATGGATGGCCGAGTTTTCCCCGGCGTGATCATCGAGCATCCGGTTTGCCTTGAGGAACCATCTGCCGGGTACTGGATCGGCTCGCCGTGGCTCAGCTCTCGCGGCGCGATCGCATCCACCTGCGCGTCAGCCTGCCAAGCCTCTCGCACCCATAGTCGGTCACCGGTTTTTCCGTGCGGGCAGTTACTACTGACAAAGTCTTTTGTCACCGGTTTGCCGTAAATGTCTTGCCCATAGTTGGCCCCACCTACGCAGAAATTACCGCTCGCATCAATGTGCGGTTGCACCTTGAGCGCCCGCCGCGTGACTGTCTTCTGGCCTGACATGATGGCGCGCACCATCGGCGCACTGAACAGGATCGGCCGTTCCTTTATTTCAGACATGACTTCGTCCTTGCCGCACACGCGGCTGACATTGAGTTAATTGATATGGTTTGATTTGGGCGATTCGGGGGTGAGAGCGTAGAGGGGCGGGCTAATTCAATAGCATCCTTACAAATGAAACTTTATTCACCTCTGGTGTGATACATCTATTGTCACAAAGTCTGTACATTGTATCCATAGCAGCTGGTCTGTTATGCCACATATAAGTCGTTGCACAAATACTGTCGAACCATTGGTTATTAGAGGAAATATCATGAGTATTACAAAGAAAGCTGTTCTGAAAGGGCTTGTACTGACTACTTTCACGGTGCTGGGCTCGCAAGGCATGGCCTTTGCACACGCCCGCACACAAACCGCTCCTGCTGCGACTGAAAAATATGCTCCAGTACAGGCTTCGGATAATAGCAATATCGGCGACTCCAAAGCTGTGCCTGTGCAAGTAGCTTTACGTTTAAAATCAGGTTTGAAAATCAATACTGCGTGTGATGACACTGGCCTTCCTTGCCCACGCGGCTAAAGCATCCGACTGATACAGTAACCGCAAACTAATACTTTGCGGTTTTATAGTGAAAGCGTCCAAACATCACGAATGACTTTGACGGAGTCTATTAACCTTTTCTCGGGCATGACTTCGGCCTTGCTGCACACGCGGCTAACATTGAATTGATGGGGATGAGTGTTAGCAGTGGGTTGTCCAGACTGCCTGGCACATTACATATGCTGTAACGCTTGAGCGGATTTTTTGAGTTATGACGGCCGTTCCTTTTGAATTTTGTGAATGGGGTATGTATTAGTTCCCAAAGGATGCATAATCGCCCGCTTGAATGCTTGGGGGGGCGCTATGAGAGTAAGAGGCCAAGTGTTCTGGGAATGGGCAGACCCGCTCCTTCATTCCCGATCCAGCGAGCTGTGCTTGCAGGATCGAGGCACGGCAAACGTCCAAGTTAGGATGTCGAGCGCGGGTTCAATACAGCTCTTTATCGGGATTTACAGCCCAAATGGAGCAATGTTGTTCGAGGAGTCCTTTGACACTTGCTTGGGCCAGACGATGACTCAGGCCTCTGCTTGGGGGATGGAAAAGGCTAAGGTCTGGCTCGAGTCACGCCCCGCTGAGCCTTTGTCTGTCGGAAAAATCAATTTGTCACTCAAAAAATAGCGTCTTCCTAGACTGAAATCGGATCGTTGGCGGAATTATTCAGCATAAGAGCAGTCTGTTAGCCAGACGCGAACGAGAAGTCCGGAGCTCCTGGTCACGCGCGTCGCTGGGTAGATTTCATGCGCGATTCTGATGAGTACCGATTTAGGTGTCACGAACTTCTCCTCCAAGTTGACGCAACTACCGCCAAAATGATGATGCTGGTTGTTGCTAAAGAGGTTTGCGGAGCGCAATGGGATGATGCCGCAAAACTCCAGATTAGCGCCTTTGAGGCGTGGAGCAGCCATATTCACGCTCCACAGGGCTGATGCCTAGACCTATGAAGAAATGTCGCAACTCACTGTATGCTGATCAAAGCGACCTCCAATCACTTCTGCTATGAGCATATGGCTTGTGCATGCTCGGCACCATTGGCTAGTCTTGCATGCAGGTCGATCTTTGCGCCGGCCAGCATTCCGGCGATCTGGGCGTTGAGGTCGAGCTCTGCCTCTCTGACCTTCCTGGCCTTGCCGATCTGCTTATCTGCGAGGTAGCTATCGATCAGCGCTTGGTGCTGGGCTTCTACTGCTACCAGCCCCTGTCCTGCGCTTTGGTGTCCTGGCATTGTCGGGTCTTCACCACGCGGCACAAGCTCTTGCAACTTGCTCTCAACCGCGAACACCCAGGCTATGGCGAAGTGATCACCGGCAGTGGGGGCGGAATAGTTGCTCCGGAGCTTGCCGGCACGTACCCCGGAAACGTACGCGTTCCGAGCCTGCGTCAGCTTCGCAAGAAGAGTTTCGTACGCATACAGGGCGATGTGCTGGGCAGGGCTCACCCCCACAAACTTCGCACGCTCGACGCGGTTCTTTTTGGTCTCGCACCAGTGGGTATAACGCAGGGTCTTGACGTTGAAAACCTTGGCCACCACGGAACTCAGTTGTTGATCCCATAACGGGCGGCGCGTGGCTCGCGACATCGAGGATTCAGCCTCACCAACGTCGCTGACCTTTACGTCCGTTTCGCTGAGGTGGTATTTACGCATCAACGCCTGCGCCTGGCGCATCGCCGTCGCTGCTTCGTTCTCGTTCGAGCTTTGCGAAAGCGCTAGGCAATGCTTGATCTTGCGGATAGCCCGCTCGAGCTTTTTAGGGTCAATGGTATTTTCGGACATAGTTCATCCTCGCCGGGGTGGCGTGAGTCGTTTAATTGGTTAAGGACAGCCGCCCGCCTGCCGAGGCGTTCAGCCCAATAGGTGAGGGTGGGTTAGGCGAGTCGGACCTTGAAAAAGCACATTGCTTTGCCGCTGTCGAAGCAGTCTTCCAAGCGCTTGAAGGCTTGGTACTTGGCCTGACTAGGCGTTGCTGCCCAGACACGCTCAACGTAGTGCCGAGCGTCTCCGATATCGTGCACAACATCGAACCAGTCGAAGTTTTTGGCCGTGATGACCTGGTATTCCTTGAGAGGCAGCTTCTCTGCCATTTCGCCGTACTGAACCTCGTGCGTAGGGTGGTAGTTTCTGATCCGCTTCTTCGGATCTTCATCCAGCACCACGCCGATGTAGTGGCCGCGATCAGCCAGGATGATGCCGGGCTTGCCGTAGGCGATGACACGACGACCTACCTCGGCGGGCACCTGATAGTGCTGCCGGACGTATGCGCAGTTGTGGACCATGGATTATCTCCAGTCAGGAGCCGCCCTCCGTGTCCGGTGGTGGCAAATAGGTTGGGGGTGAGCTATAGATGATGACCGGCATAGGGCCGGGTCGTGGAGCTTTAGAAATGAGCAATCAGGCGCAAACGGATGCACTGGAACACTTATTGATCGCTGTTTTGAACAGCACTTCAGGGGCGCCAAAAGATTATCTGATAAAAAAGGCCCAAAGTACGCTGTTAGGACGTGACGGTCCTCTCGGGCCAGACCAGAAGTCTGAGGCGGTGAAGTACCTTGAATACATTGCCTCACGCTTACGCTGATTGATGACCTCCGTGTCCGGCGATGGCTATGACGATTTCGTTGATTTCTGTTTATCTGACGCGTCAGTTCCAAGCATTCGGTCCTGCTCGGCAGCGCTGGCGTGCATGAAGTACAGCCCCAGGTTCTGCCAAGCTTCCTGCGGGCTGTTGATTCCGTTGCGCTTCATCGCCGCTGACATGCCGGCCTTCACGCCGGACGCCAAGCTGATGGTTACCTTCTCAATCCCGAGCCTTTCCGCCTCAGCCTTCTTTCGATCCCGGTAGTCTTTGGAGTGCTGCGCCTGGGTCTTCGGCGGACGCTTCATTGCGCGCTTGGCCCTTGCAGCGGGTAGTCGATGTCGAATTCACGAATCAGCCGATTGATCATCGTGTTGCTCATTCCGAGTTCAGCGACGGCGGCCTTCTGCGATATGCCGCGATCGCGTGCGGCTTTGATCCGGACCACGTTCAATGCGTCAGCCACCGGATCGTGTTGATAAGGAATGAGGTTCGAAGCCGGGCTGAACGCCTTGAATTCGAAGCCATGCACGCGAGCCATCTTCCGAAGCCTGTAGATGCTCAGGCTGGTTTCGCGCATGACATCGGTGATCGTCATCGTCTCGGCAAGCTTGCGGACGACTTCGACCTGCTCGGCGCGGGCGTTGCAGCGGTCTTGAATTACGTCTTGGGGCGCTGCGGCCTGCATTGCTTCTTTAGTCCGCCGACGAGGTGCTGGCGGTCGTGCGACCGGCGGGCTCATCCGGCCGTATTTTTTTGCCGCGGGCTTCAGCGGAAAGCCCTTTTTGGTTTCGATCACGCCGCCGTTCGCCAGAAACTCCGCGACTTGCGCTGCCAGCTCTTCGGCTTCCGGCGCTTTTTGCTGAATCGTGCTCAGCTCTGGACTGATCATTAGCTGGCACCGTACAGGGCGAACAACGCGATGCCGGTGGCGATGGCAGCAGTCCAGCGCAGCATGTGAGTGGCGAACGACCGCTGACGTACAGGCTGGGCTTCCAGTTGATCAGCGGCCTTGCAAGCGACGCTGTGGCCGCGATGCACGCCGCATACATTACCTGTCGAGCGCTCGACGATGCCGAACTCGTTATTGCCGTTCGGCACGACCGTGAAGCGCGGTAGAGCTGCCGGGTTCTTGCGGCCGACCTTGTCGTAAAACTCGGCAGTGGAAAGGGTACAGCGTTGGCGCAGGCCTTCGAGGATTGCACGACGCTGGCTGATTGTCTGATGCATATGAGGCTCCTTGACCGCATTGGTCAGATGACAGGCGCGGGTGATCGAACCCAGCCGTGAGACTGGCCTGGCACCTGCCGATGCGGTCGTTGTGGTTTTGAAGGTAGAGGCGAAGTCAAATGCCCGGGCTCGGCTGTAGATTCCAGGTATGGGCTCAAGCTTTCGGTGGATGTATCCTTGGTTCATCACTTCATATCTGTACTGGACAAGAACGTATGCTCTGCGAACCGTGTAAGCTGCTTTTGGCTGCAAACTCTTCAGAGGTGCACACATCTGATATGGACCGCATGGAGCGGTCTGGCATGACATTGCGACATGAGGGGCGTAACGGCCTTCCGCAGACATGCAGGTGTTGCGGTGCAAATTGGATCAGATGGTCGTTCCATTCAAACGCGCATTACGTTGCTTGGGAGTTGGTGGGCGAGTAGTCAGTTAGTGCTTAAACCTAGATGTACTTTTTTCTGCGGCAGTGATTAGCAGATAGCTGCTACCGGCCGGATTTTCTCGGAACCCTTGCGGGTGATCTTCGTTTCGTAAGCACCTCTACGGGGCGCGTCCGGGGCGCGCCGGTCTCGCCTCATTGCCTCGTTGTCGAATACTGCGTGCAGAACGATCACCGACATGAACAACAGGCAAAGCGGGGAAATGATCTGACGGCGCATGGCCTCGGCGATCATCGCTGTCTGGCGATTCACTCCGAGCTTGAACATAGCGACCGACAGCCGCTTGGCCGCATGAGCCAGACCCTGCTTACTTCGTTCTCGGATGCGGAAATCCGCCGGCAGGCAGCGAATTCAGATGTGCGCGACCTGCGCGATGCTCGTTATCCGGGCGTCTACTTCCGGTTTCATCAGAATCGTGAGCGTGGCACCTGGCACTTGGTGGTGGGCAAGAAGTGGGAGAAGATCGCCGGTTTCCCAGAGCTACCTGTGAAAGGTCTGATCAACGCACTGCCGAAGATTCGGGAACGCCTCGCGACTGACCCCAAGGCTTCTGCCGCAGCCGGCACACTGCAGACCGTTGGCCAGTTGCTGGAATGGTTCATGGTTCGCCAGTCCACCGAACGCAGCCTTTCGGCAAAGCGCCGTGCCACGAACACTTCGATTATCACCTGCCACCTCCAGCCGCGCCTGTCCGACCTGCTCATTGCCGATGTGGACCGTTCCACCTTGGACAAGCTGGTCATGTGGCCCATGCAGGCCGAAATGTCGCTCTCCTACGTCCGGTTGATGTGGGGCGTGCTGGTGGTCGCGTTCCGACAGGCCGAAAAGCTGCGCCTGATCGCCCAGAACCCAGTCGCCGGTTTCAAATTCACCGACTTCACCAAGGCCCGCATCCTGCCGAAACCATCGCGGCTGCGGGCCGTTCAGCTGGAGGAGGTGCTTGGTGACCTTGCTGCTGGATTCGACCAGCACCCGCAGGACTGCATGCTGGCCTTGATGATGCTGTGTCACGGCACGCGTGCTGGCGAGACAAGGCAGGCCCGATGGTCGCACCTGACGGTGGGTGAGCAGGGCGAATGGTTCATTCCTGCCGAGAACACCAAGACCCGCTGTGAGCACCGGCTACCGCTGACCCATCAAGCCTGCGCGCTGCTGGAGCGGTATCGGGGCTGGCAGTCGTCGAAGGGCTACAAGGGTGCCTACATGTTCCCGGCTCGCAACCGTGGGCCGATTAGCGACAGCCAGGCATGTGCCGTGTTCGCTCGCCTGGGCAAGGGTGAGTGGACGAGCCACGACCTTCGCAAAGTGGCCCGGACCGGCTGGACTGATCTGGGCGTCGACTTCCTGATCGGCGAGATGTTGGTGAACCACACGCTGACCCGCAACGTGCAGACCTATATCCACACCTCAGCCGAACTGCTCAAGCGTGACGCGCTGAACAAGTGGCACGAATGGTTAGACGGGAAAGGCTTTAACCGCATTCACCGCTCGACCCTGACTAGAAACGAAAATTCGCAGAATGCCGCCGAGGCCAATACCGGCGCGGCTTCCAGCGCGATCACGAATCCATAAAAGGCGAGGTTTAAAAATGGCCGAATTAATCGCAAACGTGTTGTTTACAGGCCAGGTCGCCACGCTGGTTGAGGGTGAGAGCGCCGCCGACAGTAGCCCGATTTATGAATGCAGCGGCCGCCGTTATTCGGCCCCCTTGCGGATTGGCGTTATGGACAAGCACGGCAATCCAGTCCACGGCGAAAACCTTTGGGTGGCATTGAGGGCTATAGCGCCGGAGGCTGATCAGTGAAGATGAGTCACGGGCCATCTTTCCGCGCAGCCCAACTTGACTTGGCTCAGTGCCCGGCCTGCCGAGGCCGTGCTGTGATCAAGGGCGTTTTCCACGAAATGGCATGCGTGCACTGCAACGCTTCGGGTTGGGTCGCCGCCGAGACAGGCGATGCGCTGCCCTTGGAAGAGCTGGTGACGCAGTTGAGCATGCGCCTGCAGGCCGCTGACCGACAGATCGAACAGTTGAAGCGCCAGGATCAGATGACTGGACCTGCCGCCATTTATAACCAGAACAACCGCCGCGGTGCCGGTGGATCGAATTACACAGGGGATTGACCGTGAAAAAACGTACATATGTCGACAAGCCGTTGGGCGATACCGAATACCTGCTGGAAAACTGGGGCTCCTGGCGTATGTCTGGCATGGGCGTACCGCGCTATGTCTCTCCGCTGGCAGCGTTGATGAACCAGTGCGCACCAGAGCCAACTGCAACGAGTTATGTCATCACCGACGACACGGCAATGCTTGTTGATGCAGCTATCGCAAGGCTGATCGCGCGCAACCAGCAGATGGGCGATTTCATCTGGTGGTACTTCGGCTTCAAGTGGACGATGGTCCGAATCGCTGAGTCTCACAAGATGTCGGAGCGGTCCGCGCGCGAAATAATCCGCCAAGGGGTGGCATGGGTTGACGGTGCTTTGGGAGATTTTTGCGCAGCTGCGTAGAAAGTTCTTTCAGGCCTGATAAACACCTGTTTTCATTGCACGGTGTTCAGCTGTACCAGCGCGGCACCACTCATAATTTAGTCCGGCCAAACGCTGGGCTTTTTGTTGGATGTGGTGCCCATGTGTGGCATTGTGATTGCTCAAATCGCGGAGCAAGACGATGACGAAATTTTTTTACAAATCGCCAACGCATATCGAAAGTCCTCGGAAGATGATGACCAGGATCTTAAAAGCTTACGTGGTACCGCTTTGACATTGCGCAAAGAGTTTGCGAAGTACCTTGGTTTGTCCGAAACCAATTCCAATCTAATCGATGAGCAGAATCAGCCCGCTATTGCGATTGGTGTGCTCGATGAGCAAGGCAGATTTAAAAGTGTTACGCGCACGGCTTTTCCTCGAGTATCCAGTTCACAAATCCAATTTGTCATTCGTCTAAACTTCGACCCAGACTCTACTGGTCTTGAGCAGGGCATCCTCTTGTTTCAGCTCCATATGGAGCGATCAGAAACGGGTGTTACAGTTTTTCTCGACGATGAAACATCTTTCGACGTCGGTATTTATGATATGCATCCTTTGTTTGATGAAATGTTTAATCGAGCGATCGCTAAGGCCCGTAGTGCAACGAGGTAATGGCCTTTTGGTGAGTTTATTCACGGCATAACTTTCATCGTTAGCCCAGCGATTGCTGGAGTTTTTTGTTTTGTAGATCCCGAAAGGGTTGAGACCGGATGCGCACCATGCCTGACAAACCAGATACGTGGGCCAGGATCGTGGCGGCCATTTCAAACCCACTGTGGCAGGGCATGATTATGGCCATCGTCGTCTCTCTACTTCGCATCCTCTATGACGCCAAAGAAACCAGCAAACGCCGGATCTTCTTTGAAGCGTTGATCTGCGGTGCCCTCAGCTTGGTTGCTTCAAGCTTGATAGAGTGGATGACATGGCCGCCCAGTCTGTCTGTTGCCGCTGGTGGAACCATCGGCTTTCTCGGCGTTACGGCCATACGCGAGTTGGTGACCCGATTCATTGGCCGCAAGGTGGATTCCGTATGAAGACTATTGCCGCTGCAATCATCATCGGCCTTGTTGCCCTGCTGCTCGTTAGTATCCAGCAGTATCGCGTCATCGCGCTGGAAGGGCAGGTAACGCTGCAAACGAAGTCCGCCAAGGATGCAACCGACGCCAATACCGAAAGCCAGAAGACAATCACCACGCTCCAGGCTGAGGCGAAGCGTAATGCCAACTACCTGGCCGATCTACAGCAGCGCCTCAAGGCCAGCGAAGACAAGGCTCGACAGGCGAGGAAAGACTTTGAAGACCTCAAGCGTAAGAGCCCGGCTGTTCGTAAGTGGGCTGATCAGCCTTTGCCTGACGGTCTGCGCGGCAAGCCCGCGACCAGTGGTGGTAAAGACATGAGTGCCAAGGATGCTAATACCGTCTTGGCGCCTGACCTAATTCAACTCGATTAGGTCAGGATACATGATTTTTTAGTCAAGCTTAAAGTGTAAACTTTCTCACCATGCCGTCGAGGTCGACGGCCAAACCTGACATTTTCTTACTTGCGCTCATTATGTGGTGTGTACCTTTTTCAGTTTCGCCAGATAGGTCTCGAATGCTTATTAAGTTGCGGTCCACCTCCCTTGCTACATAGGCCTGTTCTTCTGAGGCTGTAGCAATTTGCATGTTGCGCTCCTCAATAAGTTGTACGGCGTCCATAATTTCTTGTAATGCTTTACCCGCTTCCTGAGCTATGTCGTACGTAGCATGTGCCTGAGATGTACTTGTTTGCATCGAGCTCACAGCGCCCTTAGTACCTTCTTGGATAGCAATGATCATGCTTTCGATTTTTTTAGTCGATTCCTGCGTGCGTTGGGCTAGCGCACGAACCTCATCAGCTACAACAGCAAAGCCTCTGCCTTGCTCTCCAGCTCGTGCTGCCTCAATGGCAGCGTTCAATGCAAGCAGGTTGGTTTGACCGGCGATCGCTTGAATTACGCTGACGACTTCAGCAATATTCTGGGCCTGGTCCGCAACATCTTGTACTTGTTCTGAGGTAATTTCCACCTGAGAAGTGAGTTGCTTCATAGCGTCCAGTGTCTGAGTCACCTTACTATTTCCAAGTTTTGCCGCGTGACTCGATTCGCGTGCCGACTCAGATGTGGATGTTGCATTCCGTGCCACCTCTTCAACGGCAGCGCTCATCTGGGTAACGGCCGTGGCTGCTTGATCGATTTGGCCGTTTTGCTGTTCTTGAGTTAAACCAGCTTTGTCGGTGACTGTTTGCATCTGCGTGGCTGACGATGTCAGTTCAGCAGAAGAATTCACGATACCCTGAATCGTCTGCCTAAGATTTTCTTGCATTTGTTTGAGGGCTTGCATCAAACCGGCGGCTTCATCTTTTCCAGACACGTTGATGGAGCGATTCAATTCACCTCTAGCTATGGCCTCAGCGACACCCAGGCAATCTCCTATGGGGCTAGACATGCTTTTTGTAAGTCTCCAAGCAAGTAAAATTGTGACCAAAAGGGAAGTGATGACTATAAACAACATGACTTTAAGGCTGTGCTCGTATACGACAGCAGAGTGCTCACCAGATTCTTTCACACCTTCGGAGTTTACATCGCGCAGGGCTGTAAGTTTAATCTGGTAGTTTTTGGCGTTATCTGCTTGAGGACCATTGGCGTACTCAATAGCAGCATCCCGATCTGCTCGGGCGAGTCCAACCAAATGGTCTAACCCGTCAAGGTATTGCTTCATCAGTGTGGACGCTTCTTCAAATCGTGCTTTTTCTTGTTCTTCAGAAATTAAATATCGTCTGTAGTAATCTGTGAGCGTATTGAGTTCATCACGATTTCTTTTTATTGCCTCTGCTGTAGTGTCGAACACTTCGGAGTCTGTCGACGCAAGTAAGCGGATACCTTCCAGTCGAGTATGAAGCAATGCTATCTGAATATCGTCTGCCTTTTGAATGCTAGGTAACCAGTCGTTCTCGAGAGTCTGTTGAGTCGATCTAAGGTCGCGTATTTGCTCGAAGGCAAAGGCGCCCAGTAACAGTACGAAAACCGTAATAATAGAAAAGGCAATAGCTGCTCTGGGAGCTATGCGAAAGGATCTAAAGTTCATGAAGTCATCCCTGTGTAATGTACTGTGAGTTGGGCTTTACGAATGTATCTGCCAGATGGGCTTAAACTTGAGAGGCAATCCATGAAAAACACCTTTGAAGGTCGCAGCCCTTCCCTAGTTTCGCAGCCTTTGCGGCGCCCTTTGTTCCATCGGATTGCTCGGGGGCTGAAGGGCCGTTTTTTTAGCCACAAAAGACCGTTGATACGCTCAGAGTCAACAGAAAGACTGATTTTGCCTGGACTCCTCAGCCTCAGCCTCTGCCTAACGGCCTGCGCGGCAAGTCCGCAGCCAGTGGCGATTAAGACGACATCTGTAAGACTGGAAGCGCCGGAAATGGTCCCGTGTGAGCGGGTAAGTGAAAGCGACGACGAGCTAGCCCTGAATGGCGATCTTTGGGCGTTGAAAAATCGCGTCATCAACCTGCTGGATACCTGTGCTGACCAAGTGGATGCGCAGATACAACGTAGCAAATCAAAGTGATATTCCAAGGAAGCAAACGCTTAAAAAATCGAACGTCTATTCGAGTTTACCAAGCATAATACGGGCTGCGAATTTTCGGCCAAATTAGCGTTCAGAATGGATAGCTCATATAAACGGGTCATGCATTCGTGCTGCGCAACTAATGAGTCATTAAGTTTTTCCAAAAGCCCAACAACTACCGGGTCTTCTGAAGCGTATATAGCCTTCAGCTTTAGGACTGTGTCTGAGAGTATTTGATGGTTATTAATTATTTGGTCCAAGTCGGGCATGGCTCCTCCTGAGCTATCTTGCCAAGCTTCAAAAATCTTATATCGGCACATACTTTCTCGGCTTGAGCGGTTGTCAAGGAATCCCGCCGAACGGTATCAATCTGACCGCAAACAGGTTTCTTGCGGGGGTTGGTGGCGAGATGCATTGGGTGTGCCTTTCGGCGTTAGTAGTTCAAGAAGTGGAGCAAGGTGGCATATGAACGAGCACAGCAACTCATTGCTAAGCCAGATACAAAAGCTGACACCGAGCAAGGGCGATCTACTGGTGATCTACCCAGAGAAACCTATGACAGTCCTTCAGCACGAACGAGTGACCAAGAGCCTTGAGCCATTTGCTCAGCGGATTGGGTGCAACTTGCTGGTAAGTCAACCTGGCATTCAGGTGGCTCTGCAGCCGAACGGTGCTGCGATCCTTGAAGAGATGCGCAAGCAGACAGAACTGCTTCGGCTGATGACAGAGCAACAGACGCTGCTGATCGACGCACTGAGTGAAGAAGAGCCAGAAGACCCTGATGCACCGCCCCAGACTTACCTGGACGGTACACCATGCCGTTGAGGCCGCAGAAACCATGCAATGCCCAGGGCTGCAACACCTTGACCCGCAACCCTAGGTACTGTGACGCCCATAAGGATGTAGGCAAGCAGTTCGAAGTGAAGCAGCGGGAGAAGCAACGCGAGACCAGCAGCCAGCGCGGCTACAGCTACAAGTGGCAACAGGCGCGCAAGGGCTTCTTGGCTAAGCATCCGCTCTGCGTAGAGTGCGAGCGCGTTGGACGTGTCACAGCGTCGACAGACGTTGATCACATCGTTCCTCACAAGGGTGACATGGACCTGTTCTGGGATCGATCCAACTGGCAGGCCATGTGTCATCCATGCCACAGCACGAAGACGGCGGCAGAGGACGGCGGATGGGGCAACACCCAGGCTGCCCGGCCTCGCTGACAGAAACGAGAACGATTCTCGTCAGGTTTCACGAAAATGCACCGATATGGTGCGCGCACCAGTCTGGTGCGGTGGGGGAGGGTCAAAAGTCTGGGCCCTTTCGCTTCTAGACCGCGCCCTCAATCGTTTTTTTACACCCGCGAAATTAAAAATTCTGGAGTTGCGCGATGGGAGGTACCGCCACGGTCGCCGGCCGTGGTCGCAAACCCAAGCCGACCGCCAAGAAAGCACTAGCCGGAAATCCGGGCAAACGCGCGCTGAACAAGGCCGAGCCCGCTTTTTCGAAGATCACAAATGTTGATCCGCCCGAATGGCTCAGCGACCGCGCTTCGTAGATGTGGAAGATGATTGTTCCCGAGCTTCTGCGCGAAAACGTGGTCGCGATAACTGATTTACACAACGTCGAAGCGTTCTGCGTTGCATACGACAACTGGCGGATGGCGCAGGAATCAGTCCAGACCCACGGCATCGTGGTTACTGGTGCCACCGGCGGACCGATGAAAAACCCGGCACTGACCGCCGCGAACGAAACGATGCGGCAAATGGTGACGTTCGGGTCGATGCTCGGCCTTGACCCAGCCAGCCGCACACGTCTGATCGGAGGAAACAAGGAAAAAGAGACCAACGAATTCGCCGAACTATTGAGATCCTGAATGGCCAAGTCCGCCCACCCCAACGTTGATAAAGCGATGGTGTGGGGTAGGTCTCTGCTACGTGGGAAAGTGCCAGCTTGTCGCTACATCCATCAGGCAGTGCAGCGCCATTTCGATGAAATGGCAGCCAGCCGCAAGCGCGGGTTCAGATTCAAGTTCGATCCGGCGAAGGCTGAGAAAAAGCTCAAGCTGATGCAGTTGCTGCCACATACCAAGGGCGAGTGGGCTTTCAAGCGTCAACGCATCACGCTCGAGGGGTGGCAGCTGTTTGGGCTAGCCGTAACGTATGGTTGGGTCAAAAAGAAGGGGGGGCACCGCAGGTTCCGTGAAAGCTATTGGGAAGTGCCGCGCAAGAATGGCAAGTCAGTCGTAGCCGGTGGCGTAGGCATCTGCATGTTCGTTGCTGATGATGAGTACGGCGCCGAAGTCTATTCAGGCGCTACGACCGAGAAGCAGGCATGGGAAGTGTTCAGGCCCGCGAAGCTGATGGTGACCAAGTCGCCCAATCTGATTAAGGCGGCGGGTATTGAGGTCAACGCCTCAAACATGAACGTCCCGTCTGACTTCAGCCGGTTGGTGGCCACGGAGCGCCTGGACACTGCCGCGCTGCCGGGCATGCGTCGGGCCACCATTCGAGATTTGATTGCACCCGGCGAGACTGAGGCGGGCTCCCTTGAGTATGTCCGCGAAACAGGCTTTACAAACAATGCCGCGACCGTACCGGAGGGCTCTGCAAAACCGTATTCCGAAATCGAGACCGCCTTGATCACGGCGTCGGTTCGTACCATCGCCCATCTGTTCAAAGCCTCGCGTCAGATTCTGGATGACGCAAAGGCTTTGCAGAGCTACATCGATGCGCGCGCTCGCTATGGGTTGCTGCTCGCTGAAGAGACTCAGTTGCTGTACGGCAGCGGTGCCGGTGCAAATCTGCAAGGGCTCGTTCCGGTTGCAAACCAATACGCGTCTCCAGCTGGCTGGACGGTAACCGGCGAGCAGCGCATTGACCGGATTCGCTTGGCCCTTCATCAGTATAGAAACGGCCATGCATCACCTGCACGCAGAATCCGAGGATCAGCTGCTCGTGGAGGAACTTCTGGGCGCGGCGGAGGAGGCTGTTATGCAGTTTTTGCAGCGCCGTTTCTATGCCGATCAGGCTGATCTCGATAAGGTGAAGGCTGAAATCATTCAGCGCACTCAAGCCGCGAGAGCTGCCTACCGGGCTGCGCTGGAGTTGGCCGATGACCCAGAAAACTCTGACATTCGCTGCCGTCTTCGCGAGCGCGCTCGCCAGTCATTGTCTGAAAGCTTTGAGCAGATAGATATGGACGACTTCGGCATTGTGATCAACAAGGCCATACAGGCAGCATGCCTGCTCAAGCTGGGCAACCTCTTCGCCAACCGCGAGGAAGTGGTAATCGGCACTATTGCCTCGGAGCTGCCACTGGCCTCCAAGTCGCTACTTATGCCATACCGCATCGGGATGGGCGTGTAATGCGCGCCGGTCGACTTCGTCATCGCATCACGTTCCAGGCGTTGGGCAGACTGCAGGACCCTAAAACCGGTGAAGAGCTGGAGAGCTGGCAAACGGTTTGGGACAAGGTGCCCGCAGCGGTCGAGCCGCTGAGCGCCAGGGATTTCATTGCTGCCCAGGCCAGCCAGTCGGAGGCCACCGCGCGGATGGTGATCCGCTACCGAGCCGGTGTGCTACCGACGATGCGAATCCTGTACCGGGGGGATACCTACGACATCAAAGGCCCGCCTTTGCCCGATCCAGATTCGGGGCTGGACTATCTCACCATCTTGGTGGCCAAGGGGGTCAACGATGGCTGACTCAGTGGATTTCCAACTGGAGGGTATTGACTCTCTCGTCGGAAAACTCGAATCGATCACTCAGGACATGAAGCGTAAGGGCGGTCGGTCGGCGCTGCGTAAGGCTGCCCAACTGGTGGCCAACAAGATGAAAGAAGGCGCGCAGCGGATAGACGACCCTGAAACAGGCCGATCCATCGCGGACAACGTCGCGCTTCGCTGGAACGGGAAATTGTTCAAGTCGAGCGGTGACCTGGGTTTCCGGGTTGGTGTTCTGCAAGGCGCTGTCCTCAAGAAGGGCGGCGACAAATCTGCGAACGCTGCGACGCCTCATTGGCGCCTCATCGAATTCGGCACTTCAAAAATGCGGGCGGATCCATTCGCGCGAAAAGCCTTGGCCGACAACATAGCCGAGGCAACCAACACATTCATCACTGAATACGAGAAGGCCATTGACCGCGCGATTAAAAGAGCGGCCAAGGCCGCAGGGGTGGCGTGATGTCATATGCACCCATATTCGCGGTATGCGCTGCTGACGCAGGCGTGACGGAACTACTCGGCGTCAGCCCCACCAGGCTCTATCCGTTCGATGATGCACCTGAAGGCGTGGCGAAGCCGTATGCAGTCTGGCAACTCATCACCGGCAGTCCAGAAAACTACCTCGCCGGCCGTCCTGATGCTGACAGCTTCACGCTGCAAGTCGACGTGTATGCCGCCACGGGCAGCGACGCGAGGGCTGTGACAGCTGCAATCAGCAACGCCATTGAGCTGCAAGCTTACGTGGTCCGCTGGGGTGGCGAGAGCAAAGACGCCGAAACAAAGTTGTACCGGTCGAGCTTCGATGTCGACTGGATAGTGCTCAGGTAGTCCCAACCAACTTTTCAGCCCGCCATGTGCGGGTTTTTTTATGCCCGTCATTTGGAGAAAATCATGGCGATTTTGACTCAAGGCACACAGATGTATGCGCTGGTGCCTACAACCGCAGACCCGACAAAGCTGGAGGTAATCGAGGTGGAATGCATTACAGCGTTCAACCCCGGCGGCAACCCAGCAGACCAAGTTGAAATTACGTGCCTGAGTGACAAGGTAAGGCGATACCTGCGCGGCTTGCGTACGCCTGGACAGGCTTCGTTCTCAGTAGACGCTGATCCGAAAAACGCCTCGCACGTCCGGCTTTACCAGCTTTCCGAGGATGACTCGGTCGAAAATACGTCGTGGGTCGTTGGCTGGGCTGATGGCTTCGATATCAAGCCCACCTTAAATGCGGATGGCGATGATTTCGTGTTGCCACCGACACGCACCTGGTTCGTGTTCGACGGCTATGTCGCCGACTTCCCATTCGACTTCGCAGGAAACACAGTCGTGAAGACTGCGGGCACCATCCAGCGCTCCGGCGGCTCCGCCTGGATTCGCAAGTCGGCTAACGCATAAGGCATCGCGATGAAATTAAGTCTTGAAAGCTTGCGCGGCGTCGGTGCGTTTACCGGCCGCCCCGTTGAGAAAGAAATCAGATGGCAGCAGGGCGAAAAGGAAATCGTCGCCACGGTCTACGTCAGGCCGCTTGGGTTTCAGACGGCGATCAACGATGCGCTATCCGCCGCTGGCAAGGTACAGGTTCACGCGGGCCGAATTGCCGCAAGTATCTGCGACGAAGGCCGTGGCTTCGCAGTGGTTGCCGACGAAGTGCGCCTGCTGGCGCAGAACACCGGCAAGTCCACCAAGGAAATCGCCGGGATGATCGAGAAAATTCAGGCGGGTGTACGGGAAACCGTCGAGAGCATGCGTAGCGGCGTTCAGGAAGTGAACGAAGGCGTCGAAATGGCGGGCACCGCCGGTCAAGCGATCATCGAGATTCGCGACAGTTCGGGCAAGGTTCTGCAAGTGGTCGACCAGATATCCTTCGCGCTGCGTGAGCAAACCGCAGCGAGCCAGGATGTCGCACGTAGCGTCGAGCGCTCCGCGCAAATGGCTGAACAGAACAACATATCGGTTCAGGAATTGCTCAAGACCAGCGGCGGCCTGAAGAACCTCGCTACCAGTCTGCAGACGGAAGTGGGCAAGTTTCGGCTTTAAGGTCTGAAGACGCATCTCGTCAGCAGGATCACCCTGCTGAAACCCCCGGTATTAGTCGAAGCGCTGATACCGGTTTTTTTGCATATTCAAAAAACGCGCCTAACCTTTGATGCGCTGGATGACGATCCCGAGCAGCGCATCGAAATTCATGCAATGAAATGGCAGCGCGGATTCTCTCAGGGCTGACGATTTTTTACGTCAATGCTGAGCCAGAATACTGTCCAGCAGACCCGGGAAACGGCTCTCAAGCACCTGTTTGCGAAGCGAGTTCATGTGCGTGGTGCCAACATTGCGCGTCTGTACAAGCCCGGCGTCGCGCAGCACGCGGAAGTGATGGGACATGCTGGATTTGGGGCGTCCGCCGTCCAGTTCGCCGCAGGTGGCCTCTGCAACGCCGGCCAGGCAGCGCACGATTCCCATGCGAACGGGATCACTCAAGGCATAGAGTAAGCGTTCGAGTGTGAGGTCTTCAGGATCGGGGTGTTGGAAGGTTCGCATGGTGGGGATGATATCAAGGCTTCCGTTTATTGCCATAGTTCGATTACCATCGAACAACTGAAATCAAAAGTCATCTGGCCTACGGGAGCTTTCCAATGTCTGCATTGTTCGAACCCTTCAAACTGAAAGACGTCACGCTGCGCAACCGAATCGCCATTCCTCCGATGTGCCAGTACTCGGCAACCGAAGGTGTTATCAACGACTGGCACCACGTGCATCTGGCCAGCATGGCACGCGGTGGTGCGGGTCTGTTGGTGGTCGAAGCTACCGCCGTTGCGCCGGAAGGGCGTATTACCCCCGGTTGCACCGGTATCTGGAATGACGAACAGGCGCAGGCATTCGTGCCTGTCGTCAAAGCCATCAAGGCCGCAGGGTGCGTACCGGGTATTCAGATTGCTCACGCCGGTCGCAAGGCCAGCGCCAATCGTCCATGGGAAGGCGATGACCATATCGCGGCGTCCGATTCGCGCGGCTGGGACACCATCGCGCCGTCCGCCATCGCGTTCGGTGCCAACCTGCCGAAAGTCCCGCGCGCCATGACCCTGGACGATATCGCGCGTGTTCGCCAGAACTTCGTCGATGCTGCGCGTCGCGCACGCGATGCCGGCTTTGAATGGATCGAGCTGCATTTTGCCCACGGTTATCTGGGGCAGAGCTTCTTCTCCGAGCACTCCAACCAGCGCACCGATGAGTACGGCGGCAGCTTCGATAACCGTAGCCGTTTCCTGCTGGAAACCCTGGCTGCAGTGCGTGAAGTCTGGCCTGAGAACCTGCCGCTGACCGCACGTTTTGGCGTGATCGAATACGACGGTCGCGACGAGCAGACTCTGGCAGAGTCGATCGAACTGGCGCGCCGCTTCAAGGCTGGCGGGCTGGATCTGTTGAGCGTCAGCGTCGGTTTCAGCACCCCGGACGCCAACATTCCGTGGGGGCCTGCGTTCATGGGGCCGATCGCCGAGCGTGTGCGTCGTGAGGCGGACATTCCCGTGACCAGCGCCTGGGGTTTTGGCGAGCCCAAGCTCGCTGAAGAAGCGGTCAAGTCAGGCCAGCTCGATCTGGTCTCGATTGGTCGTGCACATCTGGCCGACCCTCATTGGGCCTACTTCGCAGCGAAAGAACTGGGCGTTGAAAAATCGGCCTGGACCTTGCCTGCACCTTACGCTCACTGGCTTGAACGTTATCGCTGAGTAAGCCTGATCTGAAAGGATGCACTCTTTGGTGGCGCCTACAGTGTATGCATCTTCTCGTCAGATGAAGTGGTGGGAGGCATTTGCCAACCACCACCCAGCGCTTTGAATACGGCGACCGCCGCCTGCGCGGATTCGACCTGGGCCTGCGCCTTGGCGTCAGCGACCTGCAGCATTTTCTCGTCGGCGCGCAGCACCTCGATCAAGCTGGCGGCACCTTTGCTATAGCTTGCGAATGACGATTGCCGGGCTGAAGCAAGTGCAGTTTCGCCTTTACCCAGCATTGCAGCTTGAGTTTCGCGACTGGCCAACGAAGAAAAAGCATTTTCAACGTCCTCAGTGGCGCGCAAAACTGACTGTCGATAAGCCGCCAGAGCCTCTGCCTCTTGTCCTTTGGCTTGACTGATCCGGGCGTCCACCCGGCCGAAATCAAAAAGCCTCCAGCGAAGCCCCAAAATACCTGCTGACTGACTGGCACCACCGGTAAACAGATTGCCGCTCGACACGGCTGTGGCGCTGCCCAGCAATGCGCTGAGTGAGAGTTTGGGGTAATACTCGCTGATCGCCACGCCGATACGCGCGTTCGACGCGGCGAGGCGCCGCTCGGCCACGATCAGATCAGGTCTGCGACGGAGGAGATCGGCTGGCGTCCCTATCGACGTCAGCTCGGGTGCGTGTGGGATTCGACCTGTTTCAGCCAGAGAGCCCCGATGAGTTCCAGGTGGTACGCCCAGCACCACGTCAAGCGCGTTCATGGCAGCGTCGAGACCTGTTTGCAGAATCGGCACTGTTGCCTGCACCTGTAAAAGCTCAGCTTCGATCTGACGGACTTCATATTCAGGCGACAGACCACGCTCATGAAGGAGCTGGACTTTTTCCAGCAGGTCTTGCCGAGTTTTAACCTGTCGGTTTGTGATCGCCAGCCTGGCTTGCAGACCACGGATGGTTATGTAGGTATCGGCGGTCCGGGCTGCCACAGCGAGCCTCGCAGCCGCAACACCTGCCTGCGAAGCCTGGTATTCAGCCAGTGCAGCCTGTCGGCTGCGTCTCAAACCGCCAAAAACATCCAGCTCCCAGCTTGCGGTCAGATTGGCTTCATAGGAATTGCCATAACGATCGTAGCCAGGTGCCGAGTTCAGCACCTGGCCGAGCAGAGTCTCTACCGATTGATGAGCCCGCGCCGTCTGTGCATCAATGTTGCCCGACGGGAGCAGGGCGGCGGTTGCCGCATCTGCTCCGGCGCGTGCCTGAGCCAGTTGCGCGCTGGCTTGAGCGAGATCGAGATTCTGCGCCAGTGCGCGTGACACGAAGCTGCTCAGTAACGGATCATCAAAACCGTCCCACCACGCGGCACTGACCGGCGGATGCGCGGTAATATTCGCAGCGCCACGTGGCTGAGTCAGATAGCGGTCAGCCAGGGGCGCATCCGGGCGCTGGTAATCCGGACCCACGGCGCAGCCCGACAGCAGGCCGGTGCTCATGACCAGTACATAAGTACAAATCGGGCGCATGGAAATTCCTTGAGGTGATCAGGTCGTGACTATATTACGATTTGGTCACTTGTTGTCAACGAGTGTTCACATAGCTAAGCTGGAAACATGACTAATCAAATCAAGACATCGCCAATGCGCGGTCCCTCCGACCACAGCGTTCGCGACCAGGTTGTCGAAGCGGCAACACAGCATTTCGGCCACTACGGCTATGAGAAAACCACGGTCTCCGATCTGGCCAAGGCCATTGGTTTTTCCAAGGCCTACATCTACAAGTTCTTTGACTCCAAGCAAGCTATCGGCGAAGTGATCTGCTCGAACCGGCTGGCGATGATCATGGCGCTGGTGAACTCGGCCATCAGCGACGCGCCAACAGCCTCCGAGAGGCTGCGGCGCCTGTTCCGCTCGCTTGTGGAGGCGGGTAGCGATCTGTTTTTTCACGACCGGAAGCTGTATGACATAGCCGCTGTCGCAGGCCGTGATCAGTGGCCTTCTGCTGCCGCGCACGACGAACGTATTCGCCAGCTCATCCAGCAAATCGTTCTTGAGGGCAGGGAGTCCGGAGAGTTCGAGCGCAAGACACCTCTGGATGAGGCCGTTCAGGCCATTCATCTGGTCATGCGTCCGTACATCAACCCGGTGCAATTGCAATACAACCTCGACATCGTGTCGACGGCCCCGGTCCATCTGTCGGCGTTGATACTGCGAAGTCTGGCACCCTGAATTTGTGACCGTTGACTAATTTGGTCACTTTACGGAGAATCGTTTCCCTGCTCACTTGATTTCAAGTAAGGGATCCCATGCTCCTGTCCAGACCCAACACTACCGTCTTGTTGTTATTGCCTCTCTTCCTGGCTGCGTGCAGCGAGTCATCCGGCGTGCGCGATCCACGTACCCAGCCGCCTCTGGTAAGGGCGGCCACTGTTGCAAGTGCTGACCAAGCTTCCCGTTCGTTCACCGGGGTTGTGGTCGCTCGGGTTCAGAGCGAACTGGGGTTTCGGGTTTCCGGGAAGGTGCTCGAGCGCCTGGTTGATACCGGCCAGACCGTCAAGCGCGGTGAGCCGCTGATGCGCCTGGATCCCGTTGACCTTGGTCTTCAGGCTCAGGCCCAACAGCAGGCGGTTGCCGCTGCTGTGGCGCGCGCCAGGCAGACCGCCGATGACGAAGCGCGCAACCGTGACCTGGTCGTCGCTGGTGCGATATCCGCTTCCGCTTACGACAGGATCAAATCCCTGGCCGACACCGCCAAGGCAGAACTGAATGCTGCACAAGCGCAGGCCAGCGTGGCACGTAACGCAAGCGGGTACGCCGTCTTACTGGCGGACGCCGACGGCGTGGTGGTCGACACTTTGGTCGAGCCTGGGCAGGTCGTCAGCGCAGGCCAGCCCGTGGTCAGGCTGGCAAAGGCCGGGCCACGCGAAGCCATTGTCCATCTGCCTGAAACCTTGCGGCCGGCGATGGGTGATCGGGCTGAGGCCAGACTGTATGGCGACAGTGCGCGCGTCATACCGGCAAGGTTGCGGCTGCTCTCTGACGCCGCAGACCCGCTGACGCGTACGTTTGAAGCCAGGTATGTGCTTGAAGGCTCAAACGTCAGTGCGCCTCTGGGGTCAACGGTGTCCCTCGATATCGCCGCTGGCAAGCCTGCCCGGCAGTCGCTGGCGATACCCATTGCCGCTCTGCATGACCCCGGTCGAGGCCCAGGTGTCTGGGTCATTGCAGGTACGCCTGCACAAGTCACCTGGCGCGCCGTACAGCTGCTGGGTGTGAGTGACGATTCGGCAAACGTGAGTGGTGGTCTCGAGGCCGGTGAGCAGGTCGTGGCATTGGGCACGCATTTACTTCACGACGGTGAGCAAGTGCGCGTGCAGCAGGGTGGTATCACCGCTGAGGCGCAACCATGAATCCGGGACGCTTCAACCTTTCTGCACTGGCCGTTCGCGAACGCGCCATCACGCTGTTTCTGATTATTTTGATCGGCGTGGCCGGTACGCTTTCATTTTTCAAACTGGGGCGTGCGGAAGATCCGCCTTTCACCGTCAAGCAAATGACCGTTATTTCTGCGTGGCCTGGCGCAACCGCTCAGGAGATGCAGGATCAGGTCGCCGAGCCGCTTGAAAAACGTATGCAGGAATTGAAGTGGTACGACCGTAGCGAGACCTACACCCGGCCAGGTCTGGCATTCACTATGGTTTCATTCCAAGACAAGACGCCACCTTCTCAGGTGCAGGAAGAGTTTTATCAGGCGCGCAAGAAACTCAGTGATGCCGCGAAGTCATTGCCCGCAGGGGTCATTGGTCCGATGGTCAATGATGAATTCTCGGATGTGACCTTTGCGCTGTTTGCGTTGAAAGCCAAAGGTGAGCCGCAGCGACTGCTGGTACGCGATGCCGAGTCACTGCGCCAGCGTCTGCTGCATGTGCCGGGCGTGAAGAAGATCAATATCATCGGCGAGCAAGCCGAACGAATTTTCGTGTCGTTCTCCCATGAGCGGCTGGCAACGTTGGGTATCGCTCCTCAGGACATTTTTTCGGCGCTCAACGACCAGAACGTCCTGACGCCTGCCGGTTCGATTGAAACCAGCGGACCGCAGGTGTTTCTGCGTCTTGACGGTGCCTTCGACACGCTTGAGAACATCCGCAACACGCCGATTGTGGCGCGGGGTAAAACGCTGAAGCTTCAGGATGTGGCGACAGTGGAGCGCGGCTATGAAGACCCCGCGACCTTTCTGGTCCGCAATCAGGGTGAGCCGGCCCTGTTGCTGGGCATCGTGATGCGCGACGGTTGGAACGGTCTGGACCTGGGCAAGGCGCTGGACGCAGAAACGGTCAGAATCAACCAAGGCATGCCATTGGGAGTGACGCTTTCCAAGGTCACTGACCAGTCGGTGAACATCGGTTCGGCCGTTGACGAGTTCATGATCAAATTCTTCGTCGCCTTGCTTGTGGTGATGCTGGTGTGCTTTCTCAGCATGGGCTGGCGAGTCGGTGTGGTGGTCGCTGCAGCCGTACCGCTGGCCATGGTCTTCGTCGTGATGGAAGCGACGGGCAAGAACTTCGATCGTATTACCTTGGGATCACTGATCCTGGCGCTGGGCCTGTTGGTGGACGACGCAATCATTGCCATCGAAATGATGGTGGTGAAGATGGAGGAGGGCTACGACCGGATCAAGGCGTCAGCCTATGCCTGGAGCCACACAGCGGCGCCCATGCTTGCCGGTACCCTGGTGACCGCTGTCGGCTTCATGCCCAATGGCTTTGCGCAGTCGACTGCCGGCGAGTACACCAGCAACATGTTCTGGATTGTCGGCATCGCCCTGATTGCTTCCTGGATAGTTGCAGTGGTCTTCACACCTTATCTGGGGGTGAAGATGCTGCCGGAAATCAAGCCGGTTGAAGGCGGACACGCCGCCATCTACGACACGGCGCATTACAATCGTTTCAGACGGGCTCTGGCCCATGTCATTGCCAGGAAGTGGTGGGTGGCGGGTGCGGTGATCGCTGCATTTGTGGTGGCGATTCTCGGAATGGGGGCAGTCAAGAAACAATTCTTCCCGACCTCCGATCGCCCGGAAGTACTGATCGAAGTGCAGATGCCCTATGGCACGTCCATCGAGCAGACCAGCGCCACCACCGCCAAGGTCGAGGCGTGGCTGCACAAGCAGGATGCCGCGAAGATCGTCACGTCCTACATCGGCCAGGGCTCGCCACGCTTTTATCTGGCAATGGCGCCGGAGCTGCCCGACCCGTCGTTTGCAAAGATCGTTGTACTGACTGAAAGCCAGGAAGCACGTGAGGCGCTCAAGCTGCGGATTCGTCAGGCTGTTGCTGACGGGCTTGCACCTGAAGCCCGGGTCCGGGTCACACAGCTCGTGTTCGGTCCTTACTCACCGTTTCCCGTGGCGTATCGCGTGAGCGGGCCAGCCCCTGACACATTGCGCGAGATCGCCACGCGGGTCGAAACCGTGATGGCGGCGAGTCCGATGATGCGTACCGTCAACAGCGATTGGGGAACACGGGTGCCCACGCTGCATTTCTCTCTGGATCAGGACCGTTTGCAGGCCGTCGGGCTGACCTCGAGCGCAGTTGCCCGGCAATTGCAGTTCCTGCTCTCAGGTATCCCTGTCACGTCTGTCCGCGAAGATATCCGTTCAGTGGACGTGATGGGCAGGGCGGCAGGTGACATCCGCCTGGACCCTGCGAAGATCGAGGGTTTTACGCTGGTGGGGGCTGCCGGTCAGCGTATTCCTTTGTCGCAGGCCGGAGTGGTCGAAGTGCGCATGGAAGACCCGATTCTGCGCCGTAGAGATCGTGTGCCGACCATCACCGTGCGCGGTGATATTGCGCAAGATCTGCAACCGCCGGATGTCTCCGCCGGGATCATGAAAGCACTGCAGCCGATCATCGACAGTCTTCCGCAGGGCTATCGGATCGAGCAGGCCGGATCGATAGAGGAGTCGGCAAAGGCCACTGTGGCATTGGCGCCGCTGTTTCCGATCATGATTGCCGTCACCTTGCTGATCATCATCCTTCAAGTGCGTTCGATGTCGGCGATGATGATGGTGTTTTTCACCGCGCCGCTCGGGTTGATCGGTGTTGTACCGACACTGCTTCTGTTCAATCAGCCGTTCGGTATCAACGCCCTGGTCGGGCTGATCGCGCTGTCCGGCATTCTGATGCGCAATACCTTGATCCTGATCGGGCAAATCGACCATAACGAAAAGCAAGGGCTCGACCCGTTTCATGCGGTGGTTGAAGCGACCGTACAGCGCGCACGCCCGGTGCTGCTCACGGCACTGGCGGCGATCCTGGCGTTCATTCCTCTGACCCATTCGGTGTTCTGGGGCACGCTTGCCTACACGCTGATCGGAGGCACTCTCGGCGGGACTGTCATGACGCTGGTCTTCCTGCCAGCGATGTATTCGATCTGGTTCAAAATCCGTCCGGACAGAGGATCGCTACCCCGAAATTCCAGCAGTCATGCCTCAACTGGCACAGAGATGAAGAGAATCTGATCATGAATCGTTACGCTTAAAGGCGGAGTGGCTTTGCGATCAGTTCTACAAAATCGACTGCCGCACATTCGTTCGGTGCTGGCGTTGCAAGATCCGCTCGTCCTGCTGATAGTAATCTCGCCTTACCGGATTTGGCGGGGTCAATGCCAGCGTTCTCTTTCGGCGCTGGGAAGGCAAGCCGTAAGTCGTTTGAGCCTGGAAAGTGCTCTGCAACGGCCTGGCTGCTCACTTGCGCCGCACCCGCGGCGCAAGTCCTGTCAATTGCTGCCGAACGCACGCCCAGGCCAGATGCAGCGCATTACGCAACGCCACTGCATCGGCGCTCATCACGCGTACGGACACGCCGCAATCGTTCGGCAATGCGCTGACGCCCTGGTAGCTATCGGCAACGTCGTGTAACGCCTCGCGTAACGTCCGTTTCAAATCCTCTACCGGTAAACCCTGACCCACCAGCATGAACGTTGCCAAGGCTTGCCGTTGTCCGCTTACGCCGGGCAGTCGGCGTTGCAGGTCTGCGCCGGTCATTGCCAGTCGGTCACCGGCCAACAGTTTTCCGGCCGGGCTGTAGACCTGCAGATCGGCGCGGTAAAAGTCGGGCAGTCCTTCGCTGCCTAGAGGTGTATGCAGGCAGAATGCATCACACAGCAGCACCCGTGCGCCGGGGTGCAATGTCACGTCCACCCGGCTGTGCAGTCGTGTCTGTGGAAACAGAATGGTCGCCATCGGCAGGTACTCCAGCAGCGCATCGGCTTCGGCGACCAGCGTCACGGTCTGCCGCGCCGATTGTTCTAGCATGCTGTGCGCGACCGTCGCAGCGCCGGTGCTGACGTGCACTTGTGTACCTGGCCCCGCGTGCAGATGCAGGTGCAGTTGTTCCCCGGCGAACAGGCCTCCCGAGCACGATTGCAGGTAGACCGCCGCCATGCCGGGCGGGTCCTGCGGCAGGGTCAGGGTACGCCCCAGATGGAAGGGGTAGCCGACCTCCTGACGAGACACATAACTGTCCCCGGAAGGCGCTTTGCTGAAGGCGATATGTGCCGTGCTTTTCGTCTGTGCGGGCAGTGACGATTGATGGGCGTTCATGTGCGGTCGAACAACACGGCACGGCTTATCGCGTCCACCACCGCGTCGACGCCTTCGCCGGTGTTGCAGTTGGTAAACAGCACCGGCTGGCCGTTGCGCGCTTGCGCTGACTCGCGCCGCATGCGCGGCAGGTCGACACCCACATAGGGCGCCAGGTCATATTTATTGACCACCAGCAGGTCGCAGCTCAGCACGCCGGGGCCGCGTTTGCGCGGGATATCGTCGCCGCCTGCCACATCGATGACGAAAATCCAGTAGTCCACCAGATCCAGCGAAAAGGTCGAGGCCAGGTTGTCGCCGCCGGATTCGATCAGCACCAGATCAAGATTACCGAAGCGCGCTTCCAGCTCATCGGCCATTTGCAGGTTGAGGGTCGGGTCTTCACGAATGGCCGTGTGCGGGCAGGCACCGGTTTCCACCGCGCGAACCCGCTGCGGGTCGATCAGTCCGCTGCGCTGCACACGCTCGGCATCCTCACGGGTGGCAAGGTCATTGGTGATGATCGCCAGCTCGGTGCCTCGTGCGATGAAGCGCGGGATCAGTTGTTCCAGCAGACGTGTCTTGCCCGAGCCGACCGGCCCGCCGATGCCGACACGCGCTGCGCCGGGATGCGGGTGGGCAGCGGCATGTTCGGAAGATGGAGCGGGAGCATTCGTGGTTTGGTTCATTGGCGGGTTTCCTGTGCGGAGATGGTTTCAACGCAGCATGTAGCGCTGCGCGAGTGGCACTTCGCTGACCGGCTCGCAGTGCAGGCGCTCGCCGTCGGCGTACACATCGAAAGTCTGCGGATCGACGCGGATGTCCGGGCAGGCATCGTTGTGCAGCATGTCGGACTTGCGCAGGGTGCGAGTGCCGAACGCGGGCAGCAGTTGCTTCTTGAGCCCCAGTCGCGCGGCGGTGTCGGCCTCGACGGCAAGACGATTGACGAAGTTGACCGACAGCGCCTGTTTGGCCTCGCCAAACGCGCCCCATTGCGGGCGCATCACCAAGGGTTCGCAGGTGTACAGCGAGGCGGCGGAATCACCCATCACGGCGTGCACGATGAAGCCGCCCTTGACCACCAGCTCCGGCTTGATGCCGAAGAAGGCCGGCCGCCAGAGCACCAGATCGGCCAGCTTGCCGGGCTCCAGAGAGCCGATGTAGCTGTCGATGCCGAATACCCGCGCGGCGTTGATGGTGTATTTGGCGATGTAACGCTTGATCCGTTCGTTATCGCCCAGTGCCGTGGTTTCTTCCGGCAGGCGACCGCGTTGGTCTTTCATTTTCGACGCCAGTTGCCAGGTCCGGCAGATCACCTCGTTGATACGGCCCATGCCTTGACTGTCGGAGCCCAGGATCGAAATGGCGCCGGTGTCGTGCAGGATGTCCTCGGCGGCGATGGTCTGCGGGCGCACTCGCGATTCGGCGAACGCCACGTCTTCCGGCACATCCGGATTGAGGTGGTGGCAGACCATGATCATGTCCAGATGCTCGTCGAACGTGTTCACGGTGTAGGGGTTGGTCGGGTTGGTCGAGGAAGGGATGCAGTTGCTTTTTCCGGCGACGCTGATGATGTCCGGCGCATGCCCGCCGCCTGCACCCTCAGTGTGGTACATGTGAATGGTGCGGTCGCCAATGGCCGCCAGCGTGTCTTCGAGAAACCCGGATTCATTGAGCGTGTCGGTGTGCAACTGCACCTGAAAGTCGTATTCGTCGGCAACTTTCAGGCAGGTGTCGATCACTGCCGGCATGGCGCCCCAGTCCTCGTGAATCTTCAGTCCCAGGCAACCGCCACGCAGTTGCCCGAGCAGCGATTCGGGCTTGCTGGAATTGCCGCGTCCCAGAAAACCGAAGTTGATCGGCCAGGCTTCGGCAGCCTGCAGCATCTTGCCGACGTTCCACTCCCCGCCACAATCGATGCCGACCGTGATCGGCCCCAGCGAGCCGCCGATCAGTGTGGTCAAACCTGCCGCCAGCGCGTGATCGCAGAGTTGCGCGGAGTCGAAATGCACATGCACGTCGATACCGCCGGGGGTGACGATCAGGCCCTCGGCATCGCGTACGGTCGTGGAGACGCCGCAGATCAATTGCGGGTGTACGCCGTCCATGATCTGCGGGTTGCCGGCCTTGCCAATGGCGACAATCTTGCCGTCCTTGATACCGATGTCGCCTTTGACGATGCCGATCACCGGGTCGATGATCAGCGCGTTGCAGATCAGCATATCGAGGGCGCCGTCAGCGCTGTCATGCCCGGGCATCAGGCCCATGCCGTCACGCAGCGTCTTGCCACCGCCGTGCAGGCACTCATCGCCGGGCACCGAGTGGTCGAACTCGACTTCGGCCAGCAACGAGGTGTCGCCCAGGCGCACGGCATCGCCAGTCGTGGGGCCGTACATGGCGGCGTATTCCTTGCGCGTCATCGTTGCCATGCCTCAGGCTCCCTTGAAGTATTGGGCGCGGGCACGCTTCAGCGCTGCGAGCTTGCAGGCCGGATCGTGCAGGTTGCCATTGGTCAGGCCACTGAAGCCGTGGATGTCGCCAGTTCCGCCAAACTGCACCAGTTGCACTTCGCGCAGCTCGCCGGGTTCGAAGCGCACCGCCGTGCCTGCGGGAATATCCAGGTGCATGCCGAAGGCACTTTCACGCGGGAAATCCAGCGCCTTGTTGACCTCGAAAAAGTGATAGTGACTGCCGATCTGCACCGGCCGGTCGCCGGTATTGATCGCGCGCAGGGTGGCGGTCGGGCGGTCGCCATTCAGGTGGATATCGCCGTCAGGTGAAAGGATCTCCCCTGGTGTGGGCATGACCGCCAGCGGCAGTCGGCCCGGCCGGATCGGTTGATGCACAGTGACCAGTTTGGTGCCGTCCGGAAACGTGCCCTCGACCTGCAGCACCGGCAGCAGGTCGGCGACCCCTGGCATCACGTCATCGGTGTTGAGGATCGTCGAGCCGAAACCGATCAGCTCGGCGACGCTGCGGCCCTCACGCGCGCCTTCGAGGATTTCGTCAGCGATCAGTGCCGAAGCTTCCGGGAAGTTCAGGCGCAGGCCCTTGCTGCGGCGTTTGCGTGACAGCTCGGCAGCGGTGTACAGCGTGAGTCGTTCAAGTTCGGTAGGGGTCAGCAACATGAGGGGGCTCCAGAGCTGTCAGTAGAAGGCCGGTCAATTGGCAAACAGGCGCAGGTCCTGGGTTTCGTGGCGCATCACGGCGATTTCGCCCATGGGGGTAAAGCCGCATGCGTCGTCCGGCGACGGCGGCTCCTGCGCCAGCAGTTCGGTGATCAGCGGTTGAATATCGGTCAGCACCCGTTGCGCATCGATGTGGCCCATGACCCCGAGCCGCACGGCGGCGCTGACCAGCCCGGTACACAAAGCGTGCGCGGAAGCCAGCTGGGAGTGATCGCGGTGCATGCCCAGGTGATTCCAGAGCAGGCCCTGCACCACGGGCAGATGGCCCGGTGTGTTGCCTGTAAGAATCTGCTGTTGATAGGACGCCGCGCCCGATGTGCCCAGCGCGACATGCACGCCCAGCAATGCCTGGCCGACACGTCGTGAGCCCTGACGCAGTTCCTCGGCCAGGGTCAACGCTTCGATCTGGGCGTCCAGCGCCATCAACGCCGGCGGGTCATCAGCCGCGTGCCAGGCGGCGAGCAGAAACACCCGATCAAAACTGTTCCAGCGATGGCGCAACTGGCCCTCGACGAAGCCATGCACTTCGGCACTGCGGCTATGGCGAACAGTCCGTTGCCGACGTGGTGGCGCGACGATTTCGCCGTGGCCGAGGTGCCCGTCAGCGACCAGCGTTTCCAGACCCCATGACCACGCTACTGCGCCGCCGGGAAAGAAACTGTCGGCCTGCTGCAGGGCCAGCAACAGGCTGCTCGAGGCATTCATGCGCGCTGCACCCGGCCGTCCGCGAGCATGGGCGCCAGACGCTCGAGGTAGTCAGCTTCCGGGCCGTTGAGCGGGATCTGCAAGGTGTCTCCGGCAAAGCGCACCGCCCAGTGCATGTTGCCGGCGAAATAACCCAGTTCCAGCGCGGCGGCTGCGTCGCGTGGCTGCAAGTCGAGGTATTGCTGATCCTGCATTTGTACGACGATGGCGCGTTGATTGTCGAGCATCAGCACCGAGCCGTTGCGCAGCTGTTGGTGGCGTTCCAGGCGGATTGCGCAGTCGGTGCCCCGGTCGCTGGCCAGACGCAGGCGATGGCGCTGAATGTCACTGCCCGACAGGCTCAGGGTTTCGACCTGACCGGCGTGGCTCAGGTCATGCAAGCGGTCGGCGAGGGCAGGGTCGCTGGCCTGGCCCAGAATGCGGTCGAGTATCAGCATGGCGATGGCTCCTGTGCGTTGTTCAGATTGTCAGGTAGCGCAGGATGCGCTCGCGGTCGACGGTCTCGCGGACTTCGCTGTGCACGAATTCGCCTTTTTCGATGATCAGGTAGCGGTCTGCCACCGCCATGGCGAACGACAGCACCTGCTCGGAAACAATCAGCGAAAACCCGCGCTCCTTTTTCAGCAGGTTGAGGGCTTTGGCGATGTCTTTGATGATCGACGGCTGGATGCCTTCGGTGGGCTCATCGAGGATCAACACCTTGGGGTTGGAGACCAGCGCTCGGGCGATGGCCAGCTGTTGCTGCTGACCGCCGGACAGGTTGCCGCCCTTGCGTCGGCGCATCTCGAACAGCACCGGAAAGTACTCGAAGATGTAGTCGGGAATCGGCGCGGCGGGCGCACCCTGCATGCCGGTCAGGATGTTTTCCTCGACACTCAGGTAGGGGAAGATCATCCGCCCCTGAGGCACGAAACCGACCCCGGCGGCGACCCGCTCGTAGCTCTTGCTGCCGGTCAGTTCCTGCCCGGCGAGGGTGATGCTGCCGCTGCGCGTCGGTAACATGCCGACCAGGCTTCTGAGCAGCGTGGTCTTGCCCATGCCGTTGCGGCCCATGACCGCGAGTGACTCGCCTGCCGCCAGCTCCAGGCTGAGGTCACGCAACACGTGACTGTCGCCGTAATACACATTGAGGTGAGAGACATTCAGCATGTTCAGTACCCCAGGTAGACGTCAATGACGCGAGGATCGTTTTGCACCTGATCCATCGAGCCGTAGGCCAGGGTCTTGCCCTGATGCAGGACGGTGACCTTGTCGGCCACCGATTTCACGAACTCCATATCGTGCTCGATGATCACCATCGCGCGACCCTTGGCGATGAGCTTGAGCAGGCCAGCGGTTTTCTCCCGCTCGCCTGCGCTCATGCCGGCAACGGGCTCGTCGAGCAGCAGCAGTTCCGGGCGCTGCATCAACAGCATGCCGATCTCCAGCCACTGTTTCTGGCCGTGGGACAACAGCCCGGCCTTGCGTCCCAGCTGGTCCTTGAGAAAGATCATTTCGGCGGTCTGATCGATTTCGGCATTCAGCGCCGCATTCTTTCCGGCGAACAGGCAGTTGAAGATGCCGCGCTTGTCCGGCGAGGAAATGTCGAGGTTTTCGCGCACGGTGAGGTCTTCGTAGACCGACGGGTTCTGAAACTTGCGGCCCACGCCTGCGCGGGTGATCTGGTACTCGATCATATTGGCCAGTTGCAGGTCCTTGAAGCGGATGCTGCCGGCACTCGGGCGGGTCTTGCCGCAAATCATGTCGAGCAGGGTGGTCTTGCCCGCGCCATTGGGCCCGATCACCACATGCACCTGGTTTTCCTCGACATAGAAATTGAGGTTGTCGACCGCCTTGAAACCGTCGAATGACACGGTCAGGTCTTCGACGCTCAGTAACATCGCGCTCATGACTGCGTCTCCTTGTTGTTCAGGCGCTGCAGCAGCCCGGCCAGCCCGGTGGGCAGGAACAGCACCACGGCCATGAACAGGAAACCGATGAAGTACTGCCAGAAACTGACGAAGTTTTCCGACAGCCAGGTTTTGGCCGTACCGACCAGCAGCGTGCCGTACACCGCACCCACCAGCGAGAGGCGCCCACCCAGTGCGGCGTAGATGACGATCTCGGTGGACGGAATGATGCCCACCAGCGAGGGCGACGCGAGGCCGACCTGCAAGGTGAACATCACCCCGCCCAGCGCGGAAATCAGTGCGGCCACGGCAAAGATGAAGGCCTTGAACAGCGCAGTGTTGTAGCCCGAGAAGCGCACCCGGTCTTCGCGATCACGGATCGCCACGATCACTTTGCCCAGGCGGCTGCGCAGGATGAACCCGCACATCGCGACGCTGGCCAGCAGCAACAGTGTGGTGATCAGGTAGAGAATCCAGGGCGTCTGGGGCGTCTGCAGGCTCAGGCCGAAGGCCGTCTTGAAATCGGTCAGGCCATTGACGCCGCCGGTGTAGCCCTGTTGGCCGATGATCATGATCGACATGATCGAGGCCAGTGACAGGGTAATGATCGAGAAGTACACGCCGCCCACGCGCTTTTTGAAGTAGGCATAACTGAACAGAAACGCCAGCAGTGCAGGCAGGATCAGGATCGCGGCCAGGGTAAAGGTCGCCGACTCGAACGGCTTCCACCACCAGGGCAGGGCTTCGACGCTGTTCCAGATCATGAAGTCCGGCAGTGCCGAGCCGTAGAAAGCGGCGAGGGCGCTGGCCGCTTCGTCCGTGGCAGTGGCTTCGAGTTTGAGGTACATCGCCATCATGTAGCTGCCCAGGCCGAAGAAAATCCCTTGGCCGAGGCTGAGGATGCCGCCGTAGCCCCAGATCATCACCATGCCCACTGCGCAGAACGCCAGGCTCAGGTATTTGCCGGCCAGACCGAGGCGAAAATCACCCAGTATCAGGGGTAACGCCACCAGCAACAGCAGCGACAGCCAGGTCAGGCTGTAGCGCTCGATCAGCGTCAACCAGCCACCCGCTGGCTTGCCTGCGCCCGGCACTGTGGCCTGCGGCCGGAGCATCGGCTTTTCAGTCATGTCATTCATCTCAACGTCTCACTTTCGTGGCGAACAGGCCGTTGGGGCGGAAGAACAGCAGCACGATGACCACCAGCAGGGTGATCGCCTTGGCCATGGAACCGGTGGTCAGGTATTCCAGCGAAACCTGGGTCTGGCCGATGGCGAACGCCGACAGGAAGGTGCCCAGCAAGCTTTCCACACCGCCGAACACGACGACGATAAAGGTGTCCACCAGGTACTGCTGACCGCTGACCGGGCCAGTGGACGCAAGCATGGTGAACGAACTGCCAGCAATGCCCGCAAGGCCACAGCCCAGCGCGAAGGTCACCGAGTCGACCCGCGCGGTATTGATCCCGGCTGCACCGGCCATGGCGCGGTTCTGGGTCACGGCGCGAATGCGCAGGCCCCAGCGACTGCGGTAGAGAAACAGGAACACCGCAGCGGCAATCACGAAGGTCAGACCGATGATGAAAATCCGGTTGAGGGGCAGCTCCAGCCCATCGCTGATTTTCCATGCGCCCTGCAACCATTGCACGGTGGGCACGCTGACTTCCTTGGGGCCGAAGACCTGGCGGAACAGCTGCTGCAGGACCAGAGACAGTCCCCAGGTCGCCAGCAGGGTGTCGAGCGGTCGGTTGTACATGAAGCGGATGAAGCAGCGTTCCAGCAGGAGGCCGAAGGCAAAGGTCACCACAAAGGCCATCCCGATGGCGATGATGAAATACCAGCCCATGAGCTCGGGAAAGTAGCGCTGAAACACCACGGAGGTGACGTAGGTCATGTATGAGCCCATCGCCATCAGTTCGCCGTGCGCCATGTTGATCACGCCCATCAGACCGAACACGATGGTCAGCCCGAGTGCCATCAGCACTAGCACGGAAAACAGCGAGAACCCGCTGAAGACTTGCATTACCAGCGTATCGAGAGTCATGCCGTCGCTACCTGTTGCTGCACATTGACGAAAGTGGGCGCGAAGCGGATCGCGCCCGGGCCGGGATCAGAGTTTCGGAAAGGGGTTGGGCTCGATCGGTGCCGACTCGTAGATCACGTCGACCTGGCCCTGTGCATTGAGGGTGCCGATGCGCGCACGCTTCCACAGGTGGTGGTTGTCCTTGTGCACCTTGATCTCGCCTTCAGGCGCATCGAGGGTCAGTTCCGAGGATGCGGCGATCACTTTCGGCACGTCGAAACTGCCTGCTTTCTCGGCGGCCTTTTTCCACAGGTACACCGCGGTGTACGCCGCTGCCATCGGATCACCGACGACGCGCTGCTGCCCATAGCGCGTTTTGAACGCCTGGACGAATTTCTCGTTGACCGGGTTTTTCAGGCTCTGGAAATAGCTCATGCAGGTCAGGAAGCCGACGAGGTTTTCCGCACCGATGCCGGTGACTTCCTCTTCGGTGATCGCCAGCCCCATCAGCGTCTGGTTACTGCTGTCGATACCCGCGGCCTTGAGCTGTTTGTAGAACGCTACGTTGGAGCCGCCGACGATGGTCGACAGCACGATGTCCGGCTTGGCCGCCTTGATCTTGTTGATCACCGAGGAAAACTCGATGGCGCCCAGCGGCAGATAGTCTTCGCCGACGATGGAGCCGCCCTGTTTGGTCACCGACGCCCGTGCCAGCTTGTTGGTGGTGCGTGGCCAGATGTAGTCGGAACCGACCAGATAGACGCTTTTGCCCTTGTTGGCCATCAGCCAGGTAACGGCCGCCAGGGTCTGCTGCGACGCTTCGGCACCGGTGTAGATAATGGCCGGGGATTTCTCCAGCCCTTCATAGAAGGTCGGGTAGTAGAGCAGGCCCTTGTTGCGCTCGAAGACCGGCAGTACCGCTTTGCGCGAGGCCGAGGTGAACGCGCCAAAGGTGACCGCAACGTGGTCGTTTTCCAGCAGTTTGCGTGCCTTCTCGGCGAAGGTCGGCCAGTCGCTGGCACCGTCCTCGACGATCGGCTCGATGGTTTTGCCCATCACGCCGCCACTGGCGTTGATCTCTTCGATGGCCAGTTTTTCTGCGTCGACCACCGAGGCTTCACTGATGGCCATGGTGCCGGTCAGCGAGTGGATGATGCCGACTTTCACAGTCTCGTCCGCCTGCGCCTGACCGATCAGGGAAAACGGCAGCAGGCTGATCGCACCCAGCAACAGAGCATGCTTGATCAAACGGCGTTTGTCGTTGTGCATTCACTTATCTCCCAGGAATGAAAAAAGCCCGACGTCCCGGCCAAATCAATGGGCGGGAGGTCAGGCTTTTGTGCCGAATCTGGCGGGACAACTGCGTCCGATCCAGTCGTACGCGAGGTGTCTCCCTACTTGCCGAGAGGGGCGTAGGGCAAACAGCTGGCGCGATGTCTCAGGAGGAACTTAGCAAGGGCAATGCCAACTGGCGAAACGGCTGTTGGCGCGCGTTTCCAAACCCTGAGGCAGAGCATCCCTGCATTAATTGCACGCACACACCGACATGCGCCGCTTTGGCGCGAGCAGCGCTTCTACGCACCAAAAGCGTGATGCAAAAGTCCCTTTTCCTCGCGATATGTACTGATGCATACACTGAGATATTGTGCTTTTGCAGGAGCGAACTTGTTCGCGAAGGCAATGTTCGAGGCGACCTAAACCCCAAGAATGCGCAGCCGTCTTCGCAACAAAGGTTTGGGGGCGATAGCTACTGAGTTTCGCGCCTTTGTAGGAGCGAACTTGTTCGCGAAGGCAATCTTCGAGGCGACCTAAACCCCACGAATGCATGGCCGTCTTCGCTAACGAATTCGCTTCCCCCTGATGCGCCTCGTCACGCATGGCCCGCTCCCTGCATGAGCCTGCCCGACACCCTCGCAGGGTCTCTTGCCACACGCCCATTCTCGGCAGGTGTGGAAGGCCCCTCGCACGACTGGTCCTGACACTGCCGTCACGCCAGCCCCAGGCACAACCGCCTGAGAGCCACCGTTGAATCCACGGTTATTCGCTCAGTCTTCTTTTCAGGCTCCCGGCCACCTGCGGGCGTCTCATCTCACGTGAAAGGTTTATAGGCATGACTGACCCGTCGATCCGCATAGGAGGTCTGTTTTCCAATACCGGCGTCACCGCTGCCGGTGAGTGTTCAACAATGCGCGGCGCACAGTTTGCAATTCATCAGATCAATGCCGCCGGGGGCGTGAATGGGCGTCCTCTGGAACTGATCACCCGCAATCCGGATTCCACGCCTGCACTGTTTGCCATGCATGTCGAATCGCTGATTCGCGAAGAGAACCTGCGGTTTTTCTTCGGTTGCTACACCTCGGCGGCACGCAAGGCCGTACTGCCTGTCGTCGAACGCTACAACGCATTGCTGCTTTATCCGGTGTACTACGAGGGCTTCGAGTATTCGCGCAACATCATCTACACCGGCGCCACGCCGAACCACAACGCGGTGCCACTGGGCAGCTACATGTTCGATCACTTCGGCAGTCGCGTGCTGATGATCGGCTCGGAGTACGTCTACCCGTACGAAACCAACCGGTTGATGAGCGACCTGCTTTACGAACGGGGCGGCAGCAAGCTGGGCGAATACTACTTGCCACTGAAAAACGCCAGGGCAGAGGACTTCGCCAGACTCATGGTCAAGGCCAGAGAGCTGAAACCCTCGTTCATCTTTTCGACAGTGGTCGGCGACACCATGGCCCACCTGTATCAGGCCTACGCTGATGCCGGTTTCGACCCAGCGGTCATGCCGATTGCCAGTGTCACTACCAGCGAAACCGATATTCAGCAGATGGGCGTCCATCTGGGCACCGGGCACATTTCGGCAGCGACCTATTTCCAGTCGATCGACACGCCGCTCAATCGCCAGTGCATCGCCCAGTACCGGGAAATGTTTGGCCAGCATCAGGTGACCGACCGCTGCTGGGAGGCCGCTTACTTTCAGGTCCATCTGCTGGCCAAGGCGATCGCCCGTGCAGGCAGTACCGACGTGGAGAGTGTGTTGCAGACCATGCGCGGTCTGGAATACGACGCGCCTCAGGGACGGGTGCGTATCGATGAACACAACCACCATACCTACCTGTACTCGCGGATCGGCCGTGCCAATGCCGACGGGCAGTTCGACATCCTTTACGAAAGTCAGAAAGCGCTGAAGCCCGACCCTTATGCGGTGGCGCCTGACTTCAATGGCTGGTCCAGCCTGACCGGGAGGCGTCCATGACCCTGCGTGCCGCCAAGAAACGTTTGCGCAACGACAGCGCAGGCGGCATCAAGGACCTGCGCGATATCAGCGTGCTGGTGATGCATCCCGATGACGAAGACGGTCGCAACCTGATCGCTCAGTTGCAGCGCATCGGTTGTCAGGTGCGGGTGCAGTGGCCGATCCCCGAGCGTCTGCACAGCGAGGCTGACGTGATCGTGCTGGCGGTATCGCCGGAGAGTCTGTCGACCAACACGCCTTGGCTGCTGCACCACTCGACGCCACCGATCATTCCGGTAATCGCCTATGAAAACCCGATCATTGTCGAGGCGCTGGTGCAGCTCAACGCCTGTTCGGTGATTCCGTCGCCGGTCCGCTCGTTCGGCCTGCTGACCGCTCTGGCCATCACCCTCAGCCAGGCCCGCAAGACGCGGGAACGGGAAAAGCACGTCAAGCGCCTGGAAGGGCGCATGGCGGTCATGCGCACCGTGCAGCAGGCCAAGATCATCCTGATGGAAACCAAGGGCCTGTCTGAAACGGACGCCTACAACGCGTTGCGTGATCAGGCGATGGCCAAGCGTGAGCCGGTGGAAAAAATCGCCGAGGCGCTGGTCAAGGCCCATGAACTGTTTCAACAAGCCTGTTCCTGATAGGTTGCAGACAAGCTTCGAGTGTCGGGCGCCACGCCTGATCCTCTTCTGCGCGGAAGGTTGCCATACGCCCTGACCCGGCAGGTATGGAACACCGCGTGGCGACCGGCGTGGACAACGACGTCCTCCGGATCGAGCCCAGGCCTGTGCGCCCCTGCGCAGGCGGCTCCAGTCAATGACTGCCTGAACCCGGGCTGTCCTTACCGTTATCTGGAGAACACCATGTCCGTAAAACGCCCCAGCAAAGCCGACTTTCTGATTGCCGCCCAGGACCATGGCTACGACCTGTCAGACAGTCAGATGGAGTCGTTCCTCAGTCTTGCAGACGAAACTCTGGGTTCCTACGAAGCCATCGATGCCCTGTACGCTGCCCATGTTGCCCAGCCTGCGCCGCTGCGCGAACACAGCAAACCGGCTGCGGCCGAGAACCTGTACGGGGCCTGGTACGTCAAGACCCACATTGCCGGTGCTGCCAGTGGCCCGCTGGCAGGCAGAACGGTGGTTATCAAGGACAACGTATCGGTGGCCGGTGTGCCCATGGCCAATGGCTCGCTGAGCCTTGACGGTTACGTGCCGTCCGAAGACGCCACGGTGGTCAAGCGCCTGCTGGCTGCGGGTGCGACGGTCATCGGCAAGTCGGTGTGCGAAGACCTGTGTTTCTCTGGAGCCAGTTTTACCTCGGCCACCGGCGCGGTGAAAAACCCCTGGGACCTGACCCGCAACGCAGGTGGTTCATCCAGCGGCAGCGCCGTGCTGGTCGCGCTGCAGGAAGTGGACATGGCCATCGGTGGCGACCAGGGTGGGTCGATCCGCATGCCGTCGGCCTGGAGCGGCATCGTCGGACACAAACCCACCTACAGCCTGGTGCCTTACACCGGCGCCTTCCCGATTGAACGGACCATCGACCATGTCGGCCCGATGGCCAACAACGTGCGCGACTGCGCGATCATGCTCGATGTGATCGCCGGCGCCGACGGGCTCGATTCAAGACAGAAAAACCCGCCAGCCGTCAGTTGCGTCGCGACCCTCGATCAAGGCGTTGCAGGCCTGAAAATAGGCCTGCTGCGTGAAGGCTTCGCGATTCCCGGCATGTCCGAGCCGCAGGTTGACGCACTGGTTCGCGCCGCCGTGGCGCAACTGGAAAGTCTCGGTGCGACGGTCGGTGACGCCAGTGCGCCGTGGCATCGCGGGGTGGCACTGGACATGTGGAATGTCATCGCCACCGATGGCGCGGCGTACCAGATGCTGCAAGGCAACGGTTATGGCATGAATGTCGACGGCTATTACGACCCCGAGATCATGAGTTACTTCGGCGCCAAGCGTCGCGAACACGCCAATGCGTTATCCAGCAGCGTGCGTGCCGTGGCGCTGACCGGGCATTACAGCCTGAAAAACCTGCACGGTGCGTACTACGCCAAGGCGCGGATGCTGGTGCCGGAGCTCACCCGTCAATACGATGAAGCCTTCAAGCAGTTCGACGTGCTGGTCATGCCGACCATGCCGTTCGTGGCCACCACACTGACCGCCGCCGACGCGCCGATTGAAGAGTACGTGCATAGCGCGTTGAACATGCTGGCCAACACCGCACCGTTCGACCTGACCGGCCACCCGGCCACGTCAGTCCCGGCCGGTCTGGCCGACGGACTGCCGGTCGCCATGATGATCGTCGCGCCGCGCTTCAAGGATGCCCTGGCGTTGCGTGTCGCGCAGGCTTATGAAACCGCCCGCGGAACGTTTCCCACGCCTCCGGGTGTTTGAGTCCGGAGACTGATCGAGGGGCATACTCGCTCCATGCGAGCGGGTGTGCCCCTTCATTCCTCAAGGCTTCCACACCTCCACATCCTGCGCATCCACCGCCTTGGGCAGCAGGCCGGCAGCGAAGAAGGCTTCGGCGATATGCTGTTGTTCGTCCAATTGATCGTGCGTGACTGGCTGGATCTGATAAGTCCGATGGCTGTTGGCGATTTCAACCGTTTCGATATCCAGATTGCCCCACAAAGGGCTCAGTAGCTGCGCTGCTTCGCGTGGATTGGCCTTGAGCCAGATGCCTGCCTTGTGCAACTGCTCGTAAACCACGCTGAGCACTTGTGGGTGGTCCTTGGCGTAGCCGGTGCCGGTCAGGTAATAACGCTTGTAGCTGGACAATCCCTTGCCGTCAGCCAGAGTGCGCGTCGGCAATTGCCGTTGGGCGCTGGTCAGGAAGGGTTCCCAGGTGACCCAGGCGTCAACTTTATTGTTCTCGAAGGCCGCGCGGCCGTCGGCGGGCGACAGGTAGGCGGGCTGAATATCGGAAAATGTCAGACCGGCCTTTTTCAATGCTGCGATCAGCAGATAGTGAGAACCCGCCGCCTTGGTGACCGCGACCTTTTTGCCTTTCAGATCCGATAACTGCTGCACGGGCGAGTTTTTATGGACGATGATCGCCTGCGCGGAAGGCGAGGCCGCTTCCTGGGCAAAGTAGGTCAGCCGGGCCTGCGCTGCCTGGGCGAAGATCGGTACGGTGTCCGCCACATCCGCGCTGATATCCACGTTGCCGATGTTCAAAGCCTCTAGCAGCGGCAGGCCACTCGGAAACTCATGCCAGGTGACGGTGACGTTTTGCGGCGCGAGGGCTTTTTCCAGAATGCCCTGTGTTTTCAGCAGGGTGATCAGCGTCGACGATTTCTGGTAACCGATTCGCAGCGTTTCCTGCGCTTCGGCAGGGAAGGTGATGCACAAGGCCAACGCCGCGAGCAGACCTGCCAGCAGCGGACGACGATAGCCGGTTTGTGTGTTTTTTATCGGTTTGGGCATGGCACGCTCGGTATTTGAAGGTGACGCTGAGTGTCAGGAGTGGTATCCCCACGCAGCGCAATGAGGATGATCTGTGTCAGTAGCCGCGCTGGCGATCAGCCTGATTCTGCAAGGCCTGCCCGCTGAGAAAACGGTCAAGGTTGGCCAGAAAGCTGTCGGCTATTTCGTGGCGGCTGTTGCTGGAGATCGCCGAGGTGTGGGGTGACAGGCGTACTCTGGGGTGTGCATACAGGAGATGACCGTCCGGCAGGGGCTCGGGTTCAGTGACGTCCAGCGAGGCTAGGCCAATGGTTCCCCTATCGAGCGCCTTGAGCAGCGCCTCATGGTCAAGCAGGCCACCACGGGCGATGTTGATCAGGTGCAGGCCGGGTTTGGCGCTGTTCAGTACGTCGGCGTTGACGATGTGCCGTGTGGCAGGTGTCAGAGGTGCGGCCAGTACCAGATGGTCGGCGCGGGAAAAAAGCTCGTGAATGTCGCGCGCGCTTTCGACGCCATCAACCTCGAACGGCGTCTGGCTCTGCCGCAACGCCACGACGGTGATGCCCAGTGCCAGCGCTTTACCGGCCAGGCTGCGACCGATGGCGCCGAAGCCGAGAATCCCGAGCGTAGTGCCCTTGAGCGGTGTCAGTGCAGTGAAATTCCATTGCGAGTCATGCACCCAGATGTCCGGCAAGTGTTTGGCAGCAGCGAAAATGGCGGCCAACGAGAACTCGGCAATGTTTTCTGCTGCGCTGCCCCGCGAGGTGCTGACCGGCGGGCCGTCGAACAGCCAGCCGGGATAGAAGTCGATGCCCGAAGACACCACCTGAATCCATTTCAGGCCATAGGGCCAGCCCGGAGGCGGCGAGGCAGGGGCTTCATAACCACGCACATTGATAGGGCGCGCCAGCAGAATGCTGACCTCGCCGGTCAGGTCGCTCGGCACGCCGGCCGGTACGCCGATGACCCTGGCTTCTGGATGGGTCACTGCAAGCCGCTCGCTGATGACCTGATTGAAGTCATCATCCAGTTGGCTGGCTATCACGAGTCGAGTCATGCCACAGCCTCGTCTGATTGATGGGCGACAGCCTTTGCATGACGATTGGCCGGTATTTCAAGACCGAGATTGTCACGCAGCGTATTGCCGGTGTATTCGGTGCGGAACAGTCCGCGCTGCTGCAGCACCGGCACCACCTGTTCAGTGAAATACTGCAAACCGTCCGGCAGGACGCTGTTGATGATGAAGCCATCGGCTGCGCCTGCCTCGAACCATGTCTGTATCGCGTCGGCAACCTGATCGGGCGTGCCGACGAAGTCGCGTCGGGGCAGGGAGAAGCGCAGGGCGACCTCACGCAGGCTCAGGCCTTCGTCTCTGGCCAGTTGCTTGATCCGGTCCGAACCGCCTTTCTGGCTGTTGGAGCCCAGATCACCTAGTTCCGGGAAGGGTTCGTCCAGTGGGTACTGGCTGAAATCGTGATCATTGAAGGGGCGGCCAAGGGCGACAATGGCATCTTCGATCGTCACCAGCTCCACGGCCTGGCGATAGCGGCTCTCCACCTCGGCCTCATCACGCCCGACAATCGGGCGAATACCCGGCAGAATCGACAGCGCGTGGGGATCTCGGCCAAAGCCGCCAGCTCTCTGTTTCAGGTCCTGATAGTAGGCGCGTGCTTCATCGAAGCTCTCGGCGTGGACAAAGATCGCATCCGAATTCTGAGCGGCGAAGTTACGCCCGGCCTCGGAAGTGCCTGCCTGAAAAATCACCGGTTGACCCTGCTTCGACCGGGCGATGTTGAGCGGGCCTTTCACCGAGAAAAATTCGCCCTTGTGGTTCAGCGCGTGCAGTTTGCCTGGCGTGAAGAACTCGCCTTTCTGCTTGTCGTAGGCGAAAGCGTCGTCTTCCCAGGAATCCCAAAGGCCCTTGACCACTTCGATATGCTCTTTGGCAATTCGGTAGCGCACCGCATGTGGCGGGTGTTCGCCCTTGCTGAAGTTATCGGCGGTGCCACTCAGCCACGACGTCACCACGTTCCAGCCAGCCCGGCCGCCGCTGATGTGGTCCAGTGAGGCAAACTGGCGGGCGACCTGGAAGGGCTCTGTGTAACTGACCGTGACCGTCGCTACCAGACCGATGTGCCGGGTGGTGGCTGCGAGTGCGGACAGAATGGTCAAGGGCTCGAAGCGATTCAGGTAGTGAGGACTGGATTTCTCGTGAATGTGCAGGCTGTCGGCAATGAACACAAAATCGAATCGGGCCGCTTCTGCCAGGTGGGTCTGTTGCTGATAAAACCCTAAATTCACACTGGCGTTGGCCAGCGCTTGCGGGTGGCGCCATTCGCCCCAGCCATGGCCGACCCCGTGGACCATGGCGCCAAGTTTAAGGTGTCGTTGTTTGCTCATGAAGTGTGCCCCGGGCGTGATGAGGAAGGTAGATTCACCTCCGCCTGGAGAAAGGGGTCGGTAATGGGATTACGGTATTCCTATAAAAAACTGCCGTGAAATTCTTTTTTGTTATAGGTTTATTATTAAATTAAATAATTATTAATTTAGAAATTATGCGTTATTTGAATTTTAAGGATTTCCCTTCGCACGCCATGTCCCGGGCCTGATTATCTGTTCGTGAAATATCTGGCCGACGCCTTACTCAAGTACCTGACCGGGTCGCAACGAACAAACATTGATCCAGGGCAAAACCTGCACGTCTACAGTGTTTCAAAGTGACGAAAATAATTGATATGTCGGTGATCCGGCCGATACAGGCCTACGTATGCAGCCCTCAGCCTACCCAAGCCTTCTAGAACAGGAGTTCTATGGATCCGCGTCTTGCTGGACTTTCCTTCTTGCTGACCCTGGGCTGGACTGGCGCTGTCATTCTTGTCATCTGGTTTTATGCCTGATGAACAAGAGGTGTTCGACGTCGATAAAGGCGTGGTGTTCGAAGCGCTCTTCGCTGACGAACGGCAGTCTGTCCGTGTGATAGCGAAATAGCTGCCCTAAAGCTGTTCCGTTTGATGCCGATGTTAATGCTACAGCTACCTGCCAAGTGGAGTCGGTCATTCCATCCGGCGCTGATGAACTGCAGTTTGCGCTATGGACGGCATTGAGAAAGACGATTAACCGGCTTGATCGGCAGCCTCCATAGTCCACACATCGCTGTGTCTGACAGGGCTCGCGGAAACCGGCGCTTCATAACAATACTTCCATAGATGCTTACTCGTAGAGTATTTCCACATGTCGACCACAATTGAAAGCACCCCCAGGGACAAGGCCGGGCTGGAACTTGATCTTCACTCGCTGATGACGGCCATTGACCGTTCCCAGGCGATGATCGAGTTCGATCTTGAAGGCAATATCCTGCGGGCCAACACCAATTTTCTGGATTGCGTCGGTTATCGGCTGGATGAGGTCCAGGGTCGGCATCACCGTATGTTCTGCACGCCGGAACATGCGTCTAGCGTCGAATATGCAACGTTTTGGGAAAAACTGGGCAAGGGCGCTTTCGACGAAGGTCAGTACAAGCGCCTGGGCAAGAACGGGCGCGAGATCTGGTTGCAGGCGACTTATAACCCGGTGTTCGACGAGCAGGGCAATCCGTTCAAGGTCGTGAAGTTCGCCACGGACGTGACTGCGCAACGCAAGTCCAATGCCGAGTACGAAGGCAAGGTTGCGGCCATTGATCGTTCGCAGGGCATTATCGAATTCGACCTGAACGGTCGCGTGCTCAACGCCAACGAAAACTTTCTCAAGGTCCTGGGCTATCGTCTGGACGAGATTCAGGGCCAGCACCATCGCATGTTCTGCGAAGACGACTACCTGAACAGCCCGGCCTATCGGGCCTTCTGGGCCAAGCTCGAACGTGGCGAGTATGACTCCGGCGAATACAAGCGCATCGGCAAGAACGGTCGCGAGCTGTGGATCAGCGCCACTTACAACCCGATCTTCGACCCGGATGGTCGTCCTTACAAGGTCGTGAAGTTCGCCAACGATGTGACCGAGAGCCGCATTCGTCAGGCTGAGTCCGCGGGCAAGGTGACGGCCATCGAGCGCTCCCAGGCGGTGATCGAATTCGATCTGACGGGCAAGGTGCTGCACGCCAACCGCAATTTTCTGGCGGTATTCGGCTACGAGCTCGATGAAATCGTCGGTGAACACCACCGTATGTTCTGCTCCGAAGAATTTGTCAGCAGCCTGCAGTATCGTGAGCTCTGGGAGAAGCTGGGGCGCGGCGAGTACGACGCCAACGAGTACAAGCGCAAGCGCAAGGACGGTAAGGAGATCTGGATTCAGGCGACCTACAACCCGATTTTCGATGCGCAGGGCAAACCCTACAAGATCGTCAAATTCGCGCTCGACGTGACTGTGGGCAAGGAAACCAGCGTCGAGGACCAGGGCAAGGTGAATGCCATCGACCGCGCCCAGGCCGTCATCGAATTCGACATGGCCGGCAACATCATCACCGCCAATGCCAACTTTCTCAAAGCGCTGGGTTATGGCCTGCTGGAAATCAAAGGCAAGCATCACCGTATCTTCTGTGAGGAAGAATACGTGCGCGGCACCGAGTACCGTGAATTCTGGCACGGGCTGGGGCAGGGCGAGTTCTATTCCGGGCGCTTCATGCGTGTCAGCAAATACGGGCAGAAAATCTGGATTCAGGCGACGTACAGCCCGATTTTCGACCACGACGGCTTGCCGTTCAAAGTGGTGAAATTCGCCACTGACATTACCCGTCAGGTTGAGATGGAACAGGCGATAGAGGCCAAGACCCGCGCCATGGGCGAGTCGGTAAAAGCACTGATGAACGCCATTTCCTATGTGGCGCAAAGTACCGAGACGGCCACCGATCTGGCCAGAATGACGCGTGAGCAGGCCAGTTCCGGTTCGCAGACGCTGGTCAAGGCGTCCGACGCAATGGGCATGATTGCCAAGTCCGCCGAGGGCATTCAGGACATCATTCAAGTGATCAGCGAGATCGCCAGCCAGACCAACATGCTGGCTTTCAACGCGGCCATCGAAGCGGCCAGGGCCGGTGAACATGGCCTGGGCTTTTCGGTAGTCGCCGACGAGGTGCGCAAGCTGGCCGAGAAGTCCTCGCGTGCGACCAAGGAAATCAACAAGCTGATTCTGGAAACCGTCAGCCGGATCGAGTCGGGCAACGAAATTTCGCGCAGTGCCGGCGAAGCCTTTGAACACATCGTGGAAGGCGTGATGCAGACCACCCAGGCGATCGACGGGATCAACACGGCGACAGAGAAGCAACGCCTGTCGGCGCAGGAAGTCGAGACCCTGATCGTCGAGCTGCATAAAGCCAACCTGACCGGCTACACCGAAACTCTGAACAAGGTATCCATCGGACAACCTGCATGAGCAGCCTGAATGCCTATGGCGTCGTGCAGATCAACGGTGTGTATCTGGCGGTGGTTGCCGATGCGTTGATGGAGGCCGTGCACTGGCCTGCTGATCTGCATCCCCATCCATTGACACGGGGAGCGCTGCGTGGGGTGTTTACCTTGCGTGGCAAACCGGTGCCATTGGTCGACCTGCGGGCTCAATTGGCGGAGGGCGGCGATATGTCTTCGCCGACGCCACTGGTGGCGATGCTCAAGTACGGCGGTGGATACCTCGGGCTGGCGATTGACGCTGTGTGCGACATTCTCAAGGCCCGTGATTCTCAGTTCAGTCCACTGGGACCAGCGGGCAGCGGTGTCGGCTTGCTGCCCTCTCTGCTGCTCGGCGCTGAAGAGTCACGGATGATCTACAAGCTCGATCTTGCCTTCATGAGTGGTTTGCCAGGCGTACTGTTCGCTGCCGACCCCAACGCGCAAGTGCTCAAGGATGAGGCGCTGGCCGCCAAGAGTCGCTTGCTGCATTACCTGGTGTTCGAGTGTGATGGCCGCAACTTCTGTATCGATGCCAGCGTTGTGACCGAGTTGGTGGACGATCCCGAGATCACGGCGTCGGATTTTGCCAGTGACTGCTGCTTCGGCGTCACCTCGGTGCGTGGCACCAAGGTCCCGGCGCTCAATCTGTCCGAAGTGCTTGGCCTGGATCATCAGCGTCAGACGTCCAAGCCGCAGTTGCTGCTGTTGACTGCGCCGGACGGGCGGGTGTGCGGGTTTGGCTACGACCGCATGGTTGCCATTCAGCGTCAGGATCCGGACAGCCTGTTGGCGGCGCCGGGCTATGGCCTGCCGCATCCAGAGCTGCTGGCCGGAGTAATGAACCTGGAGGAGGGGCAGCAGGCCTTGTTGCTTGATCATCCGATGCTGCTGCAGCGCCCGGAAGTCAAAAGCTACACCCAGGTTTATCAGCACGACGTCAAACCTGCCCAGGCCTCGCACGATGTGACCAAGGCCATGCTGCGCCACGCCTGCCTGCTGTTCGACGCGCCGACCCGCTTCGTCGCACCGTTGAGCCAGATCGTGGAAATCATGAGCATGCCGCAGCAACTCATCGGCCTGTCGCAGCCGGAAACGCATTTGCTGGGGCAGTTCAATCTGCGCGGCGAGCAGGTACCGCTGATCTGCCTGAGCAGCCTGTTGGGCGAAGGCGCACAGGTCCAGGCCGAAGCAACGCGTGTATTGATCGTGCGTGGCGAGCGGCTGTGCTTCGGTTTTGCAGTGAACCGCGTCGATGCAATCGACGCGTTCAATCAGTTCGATCCGGCCATGCTGGAACAAGGCTGGCAAGCCAGTGCCGGCAAGGGCATTTCGGTCAATGACCGGGTCCGTTCGCTGGTCAGCGTCGGCAGTCAGGAGCGCAGCTGGCGTGCGACCCTGCTCGATCTGCAGGGCCTGGCCAGACAACTGGAATGCAACGTCGATCAGCGCCGCACTGTGCAATCAGTCTGAACCGAATGCTCCGCGCGTGGCCTTATTTGAGTGTCCACCAGCGGAGTCAACGACCATGACTGACAAGAAAGACGAGAAAAAACCGGAACCGCAAAGCGATGTGCCCGCGCACTCGACGCCCGAAGAAAAGGAACGCCTGAAAGACTTCAACAAGGACGGTATCCCGCCTGGGGTTTGTTGATCAGCTTGCGGTAGTGTTCACGTGACGCCCGGTCTATTCAGGCCGGGCGTTGTCGTTTCTGAAAGCCTGACTGGGCTTTGTCTCGACTCACGCGTCGCGCAGCAGGTCGTTGGCGTTGAGCAACTGATAGGCGATCTGTGGACGTGCTTCCAGGGCGCGGCGGATGGCGGCAGGTATCGATTGACGCGTCTTGCGACACAGCCCGACCTTTTCCTCGACGACAATGCTGATGCCGCGCATGGTGCGCACTTCGTTGAAGCCAGGCGCGACGTCGACACGCACGCCCAGTTGCTGAAAAATCTTGTGCTGCATGTGCTCCAGATCTTCCAGACTGTCGATACGCTCCAGGCGATCCAGCAGGGTTTTTTCCGCATCGCGGGACAGCAGCAGAATCCGCAGGTCTGCATCTTCCGCGTCCAGCAGCTCGCGCTTGCAGTCGCAAGCGCCGGGCGGGCAGGGGTTACGGATTTTCAGAGGGGCGTTCATGGGCGCAGCATAGCGACTGATATGGGCGTCTGACCATAGCTGAGTGCATGTGCGCCGCGCAGGTAAAAGCCTGGCCCCTGCTGATATTCGCAGCGCTCCGCCGGGGCCTTACAGGTGCCGGATCAATTTGGCCACTTCATCTCGCCCTTGATGACTTTTGCGCTCATCTCCAGCGAAGCCGGTTCGGCCAGTTGCGGCCATGCTTTGTGCATGGCGTCGATCAGGGCGGCGGAATCCTTGGCCTTGGCGGCCTGCTCTTCGAAGGACTTCAGGTAGTCGGCGGTAAACGTCACAGCCTGGGTGCCTGACGGGACCTCGCCCAGGTAATGACCCGGAATCACGGTGGCCGGTTTCAGCGCCTCGATGCCTTTGAGTGTCGCGAGCCAGTCCTGACGCGATTTCGTGCTTTGCGTGTCAGCGACCCAGACATGAATACCGCTGGAGACCACGACACCGCCGACCACTGCCTTGAGGGAGGGAATCCATACGTAGCTGCGCTCGGGCGCCGGGCCGTTAAGGCCTTTGATCTGCAACGGTTGGCCTTCAAGCGTCAGGTGGTCGCCCTTGAGCACTTCCGGCACAACCAGGCTGGCTGGCGCATTGTCCTTGAGAATCGGGCCCCAGTACGCGAGTTTGCCCTGCATCGACGCCTTGATCGCCTTCACGGTAGGTGCGCTGGCGACGATCTTCGCCTCGGGGAACGCGGCTTTGATGACGTCCAGACCGAAGTAGTAGTCCGGGTCGCTGTGGCTGATATAGACGGTGGTAAGTTGCTTGCCGCTGGCCTTGATCTTTTGCACCAGGGCCTCGGCGTCGTTGCGCTGGAACTGCGCATCGATAAGCACCGCGTCATGCTTGCCGGTGATCAGTTCGGATGACACCGGGAAGACGGCTTTTTCAGCCGGGTTATACACTTCGATTGCCAGGGGGGCGGCGGCCTGGGCTGCGAGAGGGAACAGAGCAGCGAAGGACAGGGCAAGCAGGGATTTACGCAACATGGGGTACGACCTTCGTTCGGGCAGGACTGAGGTCGTTATCTTATGTTGCCTTAGATGAAACAAAAGCCGCAGTATTGGCAACTATTGATTGCTTATATCGGACGAATCGTGGATCGGATCATAGCGGCACGGGTATTCATCGCTATCAACGACAGGGGCAGCCTCATAGCCGCCGCCGAGGCGCTGGACATGTCTCGGGCAATGGTCACACGTTATCTGGCGCAGATGGAGAGCTGGGCCGGAGCGCGACTGCTGCACCGGACCACGCGCAAGCTCGGCTTGACCGCACCAGGGCAAGTGACCTTGTTGCGGTGTCAGCAACTGGTCTAGCTGGCCGACGCGGTGCCGCTGGCGGCCGATACGCAAATCGAGGAGCCACGCGGCATGCTGCGCATCGCCTGTTCGCAGTCACTGGCGCTGGCCGTTCTGGCACCCGCGGTGACGGCTTACCTGCGCCGTTATCCCGGCACCTCGGCAGACCTGCTTATCGGCAACGAGGCCGTGGATCTGGTCAGCGAGCGAATCGATCTGGCGATCCGCATCACCAATCAGCTGGACCCCAATGTCATTGCCCGTCCGCTGGGGCAATGCGATTCGGTGGTGTGTGCTTCTCCAGCCTATCTCGCCATGCACGGCACGCCGTCCAGGCCGCAGGAACTGCCTGCCCACAACTGCCTGACCTATTCGTACTTCGGCAAAAGCCTTTGGGAGTTCACCCGCCAGCAACTGCCGCTCAGTGTGCCGGTCGGCGGCAACCTGAGTGCCAACGATTCAGTGGTGCTGCTGGAGGCCGCAGTGGCGGGCGCCGGTATCAGTCTGCAGCCTGTGCATTCGGCGGCGCCGTTAATTGCAAGCGGCAAGCTGATCGCCCTGATGCCGGAGTACCAGCCACGGGCTTTGGGGATACACGCGATCTACACCTCAAGGCACCATCAGTCAGCAACGCTGCGCACTTTTCTGGATTTTCTGACTGAATGGTTTGAGAGGGACGGAGATTAGATCTCCTGCTGTGGACAGGGCTCAGAGCGTCCAGAACACGCGGAGCATGGGCACGATAGGGTACGCACAGACGCCCATCGTTCCCACGCTCCGTGTGTGCATCATCAGGTCTTGAACTTGCGCACCAGGCCGTCCAGTTCGCTGGACAGCATCTCCAGGCTTCTGGAATCCGCGCGGGCCGAGTCCGAGAGCTCGGCGATCAACTGCGCATCGCCATGGATCTGGCTGATGTGCCGGTTGATGTCTTCGGCCACCTGATGCTGTTCCTCGGCGGCGGTTGCGATCTGGGTGTTCATGTCGCGAATCACATCCACTGACTCGCGGATCTGCCCGAAGCTGCTGCGTGCCTGTCCGATCTTGGTCACCGATTGCTGCGACACGTCGAGGCTGGCATGCATCTGTTGCGCCACCGAGGCAGTGCGTTTGGCCAGGTTGCCCAGCAGGTTGTCGATTTCGGCGGTCGAGTCCGAGGTGCGTTTGGCCAGTGCGCGGACTTCGTCGGCTACCACGGCAAAGCCGCGACCCTGTTCGCCTGCACGTGCTGCCTCGATGGCGGCGTTGAGCGCCAGCAGGTTGGTCTGCTCGGCAATCGAGCGGATGGTGTTGAGGATCGACTGAATGCCTGCGCTGTCCTTTTCCAGTTGCGTCATGTCCTTGGCCGAGCGGGTCAGCTCCTCGCTGAGCTGGTCGACGCTGCGCACCGCCTCATCGATCTGCCGCTGACCTTCACGCGCCTGTTGCTGACCGTTGTCGGCCGAGTCGGCGGCCTGGCTGCAGGAGCGCGCGACTTCATTGGAGGTGGCGACCATTTCATGAAACGCCGTGGAGACCATGTCCACTGCTTCGCGCTGCCGGCCAGCGGCTTCAGCCATGTCGTTGGAGACACGTGTCGAACTGTGTGAGGCTTCGAGAATCTTCCCGGCCGCCTGGCCGATGTGCTGGATCAGGCTGCGGATCGCGGTCAGGAACTTGTTGAACCAGCCCGCCAGCTGCGCGGTTTCATCCTTGCCGCGCACGGCTAGGTTCTGGGTCAGGTCGCCTTCACCGCCCGCGATGCCTTCCAGACCACTGGAAACACTGTGGATCGGACGCACGATAACGCGGGCGAAACTGGCACCGACAATTGCAAAGACCACCGCCAGCACCACCGCGATGATGCCAATCAACCAGGTCAGGCGTGTGGCCGAGGCCATTACTTCGTCCTGTTTGATCAGGCCTATGAAGTTCCAGCCCAGTTGCTCTGACGGGTACACATTGGCCATGTAACGCTCGCCGTTGAGTGTCACCTCGGCCAGCCCACTGGCGGTTTTCGCCAGCTCGCTGAAGCCGTCGCCCAGTTCTCCCAGTTTCTTGAAGTTGTGTTCGGGCTGTTTCGGATCGACCAGCACGGTGCCGTTCTTTTCCATCAGCATCAGATAGCCGCTGTCGCCCAGTTTGATCTGCTTGACGATGTTGGTCAGTTGCTTGAGCGATACGTCGATATTGACCACGCCGCCAGGGTTGCCCAGTTTGTTGGGAATCGCCCGGATGGTGCTGACCAGTACCGCGTCGTCGTTGGCCCAGTAATAGGCGTCGCTGCGCACAGTCTTGCCGGCATTGGCCATCGCCGTCTTGTACCACGGCCGCACACGCGGGTCGTAGTTACTCATTTTCGGGTCTTCCGGCGTCATGATGTAGCTGCCGTTGATCAGGCCATAAGAGACGTAGGAGTAGGCCGGGTGGGCCTTGGCGATATTGGCGAACAGCTCGGTCGCCTGCCTGTCATTCTCGGACTGCGCGGTAGGCGTTGTGCCCATGTAGCTGCGAAAATCGTCGCTCGCCCCGGCGATCAATGGGTGCGCTGCGATGTAATTGACGTTCTGCGTAATGCCGTCGAAAAACAGTTGCATGGCATTGTCGACCTGGCGAATCTCGCGTGCGCTGCCGTCCACGAAATCACTGGTCGCCTTGTCGCGCAGGTTCACCACCACGATGGCGGCGACGACTAATATGGGCAAGCACGCAATGACTGCGAACGCCCACGTCAATTTCTGTTTGATATTCATTTGAGCTCCGGGATGTCCGTTACTGCCGCAAGTGTTGGGCGCTGCATGGATGCAGTCTGCGACCCGGGGCGATGAGCTGAGGGTCGCTCTTATGGTCTACCAAGAGGTCAACGACTTTTTGCCAGCATTCTTTAGGCGGCTTGGCGGTAACAGACACTTGTTGTCGTTCATGAGCACGAAACGGCCTTTATTCACCGGAGCAATAACCCGTTGTTCATGAGAGGCGTCCCCCAAACTCGGTCATGGCATCCAGCATTGCGTCCTTGAAGTAAGCTAATGAGGCCCGATCGAAGAGGATCTGGAAACAGGGTTCGGCCTGCGCGCCGAGGTTGATGACGATCACATTGATGCGCGCTGCCGAAGTCTGCGCCACCGAACCTGGCGCAAACGCTTCGGGACGCAGATCCACACCACACAGTTTGGCCATCACCTGGGCGATGCACGCGCCACTCAATTGCAGCCAGGCATGGCTGTCTTCGCGAGGCAGCAGGTAGTTGGCGCTGTGGTCCAGCTCCCAGCGAGCTTCTTCATCGGCGATGCGCTGCCCGCCATCCAGCGGGCTGCCCAACAGCAGGTATTCGGTCTGCGAAAGGCGTGCGACATGGCTGCCGTCCGCCTGTGTGACGGCGCGGTTCGGTGCCTCGGGCAGGCTGAAACCGCGTGCCGTGAGGTAGTCAGCGCTTTGCGTGCCGCGAAATCCCACGCGTGGTCGATCGGTCAGGTCTTGCAGCGTGCACAAGGCGCGCGGGTTGGCGCCGACAGGGCTGTTCCGGATAAGGCTGGTCATGGGTCAGAGCTCCTGGCGCTGGTTTTCAGGGTCGAAGAACGGCAGTTTCACGACGGTTGCCTGAACCACCACGCCATCTTCGACGCGGATCGGAATCTGCTGGCCGGGTGTGCTCTGGTCGAACGCGGCATAGGCCATGCCGATGATCATGCCCAGGGTCGAGGAGTACTCGCAGGACGTCACGTTGCCACTGATGTCCGGGCCTTTGAGCACCAGATGCCCCTCAAGCGGCAGCGGGCTGGCCTTGGGCAGGGTGAAGCCAACCAGCTTGCGCTTCTGCGGCTGGGCTTCGAGGATGTCCACCGAGCGGCGGCCGACGAAGAAAGGCTTGCTGCGGCTGACAGCCCAACCCATGTCGATTTCGGCCGGATGGGTCATGCCATCGGTGTCCTGACTGATGATGACGTGGCCTTTTTCCAGACGTAACAGGCGTTGCGTCTCCACGCCGAACGGACGCATGTCAAAGGCCTTGCCAGCCTCGACAAGTGCATCCCAGAGCCTGAGCGCGTGACGAGCGGGGACGTGGATCTCGTAGCCCAGTTCGCCGACGAAGCCGACCCGCAACAGCCGCGCCTTGATGCCGGCAACCGTGCCCAGGCGCACGCCAAGATAAGGGAAACCTGCGGCAGACAGATCAAGGTCGGTACAGACCTGCTCCAGCACCTTGCGCGAATCCGGACCCGCCACGTTGACCGCAGCGATGGCCGCCGTGACGTTGGTGATGTCCACGTTCAGACGCCACTGGGCATTCCACTTGAGCATCTGCTGATAAATGCGATCCACGCCGCTGGTGGTGGCGGTGACGTAGAAATGCTGTTCGGCAAAGCGCGCGCAAACGCCGTCGTCGATGACCACGCCTTGCTCGTTGGTCATCAGCGCATAACGCGAACGTCCCACCGGCTGTTTGAGAAAGGCGAAGGTGTACAGGCGGTTGAGCAGTTCGGCGGCGTCGGGGCCGCGCACATCCAGGCCGCCGAGTGTCGACACGTCGATGATGCCGACCTTGTTGCGCACGTGCAGCGCTTCCTGCTGCATGCAGGCATCGCGTTGCGAGGGGTTGCCGTAGAACGCGGGACGCTGCCAGATCCCGGCCGGCATCATTTTCGCGCCTGCCTGCACATGACGCTGGTGCATGGGCGTCTGCCGATACGGATCGAAGGCACGGCCTGCAACGTGTGCCAGTTTCTCTGCTTCGAAGGGCGGCCGGGCCGTGGTCACGCCGGTTTCACTGATGCTGCGCTGGGTCGAGGCAGCCACCAGTCGTGCCGTCGGCAGTGCCGAGTGGCGACCTTGCGACGGGCCCATGCCTACCGTGGAATAGCGTTTTACCAACTGGATGTCGCGGTAGCCGATGCGCGTGGCATTGACGATATCGCGTACCTGAAGGTCTTCGTCGAAGTCGACAAAATCCTTGCCGTCAGGGTGCGGGAAGATCGGCCAGGCGAAGTTGACCTGCGCTTCACTGCGCAGCGGGGCAGGGCTTTCAGCCGAGGTCAGGCCCAGTGCCGTGACCACGCTGGCGGCGGCATGCGCGGCATCGGCCAGTACATTGTCCAGCGCGTGGTAACCGTTGACCGAGCCCGCGATGCCCAGGTTCTGCGGCAGGCTGCTGATCGCGAATTCGGCCTGTTGATCGTCATAGGCCAGCTTGCCGCCGGCCTGACACAACAACTGGTAGACCGGCATGTAGCCGCCGGACATGCAAAGCAGGTCGCAGTCGACACGCGAACCGCTGTTCGCCACCTGGCCCTGGCCGGTGATCTTGCGCAGCTCGGCGCCGCTGACATGGCGCATGCCTTTCTCATGCAGCGCTTCATAGACCGTTGTGTTCACGTGGCAGACGATGCCGCGCTTCTCCAGCGCAAGCCGCAGCGTGCGGTCCGACGGGCCGCTGCGCATATCGGCAACCGCGACCACGTCGACGCCCTGATCGTGCAAATCCAGTGCGGCGAGGTAACCGTCATCATTGCCGGTCAGCACCACCGCGCGTTTGCCAGGCTTGACGGCGTACAACTTGATCATCCGCTGTACGGCGCTGGTCAGCATGACGCCGGGGAGGTCGTTGTTGCGGAAAATCACCGGCTGATCGAACGAGCCACTGCACACCAGACAGTGCGTGGCGCGCACCTTGTACAAACGCTTGCCCTGAATCACCGGCAGGTAGTTGTCGGTGAACCAGGCATTGCAGGTCGCGTGCTTGAGCACCTGGATATTGTCATGTGCTTCTACCGCAGCGACCAGTTCACGCCGCAGCTGTTCGGCACGCAGGCCTTCGACATCAAAGCGGGCATACGCCAGCGAACCGCCGAGGATCGGCTGCTGTTCGATCAGCAATACCTTGGCGCCGGCATTGGCAGCACTCAGTGCTGCCTGCAAGCCGGCAGGTCCCGCGCCGATCACCGCCAGATCCGTGAACAGGTAGGCCTTGTCGTAGTACTCGGGCTGGAAGGTCAGGTCCAGCACGCCAAGGCCGGCCTTCTTGCGAATGATCGGCTCCCAGACTTTCCACATGCCCTTGGGCTTGTAAAACGAACGGTAGTAGAAACCCACCGGCATGAACTTCGAGAACTTGCCCAGGTACGCGTCCCGGTCGTTGTCCAGTGAGCCGTTGAAGTTCTGCCCGATGGCCTGCAAGCCTTCCTGCAGCGCAACGGTGTCGGCCATTACGTTGGGCTCGTGAGGCAACTGGATCAGGCTGTTTGCGTCCTGTCCGGCCATGGTCAGCGGACCGCGCGGGCGGTGGTACTTGAACGACCGTGAAAGCAGGAAGCGACCGTTGGCCAGCAGGGCACTGGCGATGCTGTCGCCCTGCAGGCCCTGATAGGTTTTGCCATCGAAGCTGAACGTGAGCGGCTGGTTGCGATCGATCAGCAGGCCCATGGGCGCGGGCAGGCGGGCGGGGGTGGTCATCCTGCGATCTCCTTGGAGGCGAGAGGGGCGAAGTCGATACGTGCGGTAAATAGTTCGCGTGGATCGAAGGTGCGGATGATCTCGTCGCTGCCGGTGTGGCGCTCGGCCAGGAACCAGTAGCTGGAGGGATTGTGCATCCACCACTCGCGCACCACGCCCAGCGTGTCCTCACTGTTGAACACGTAATCGGCCCACTCGGCATCGCTGCAGGTCTGCGGGTCGGGCATGTGTTTGAATTCCCCGCCGTAGGTGAACTCGCTGATGTTGCGCGGCCCGTTGAGCGGGCAGGTCATGATTTTCATGTGTCGCTCTCCGTCAGTGGCTGGCCGCTGTTGCGCCCATTTCGTTGACTTGCTGAAAGGTCGAGAAGCGTTCGAGCGCGAACGGCCTGATCAACTCGGGCACCTTGCCGCCGCTGGCCACCAGTTCGGCCATGGTCTTGCCGCAGATCGGCGTGGCCTTGAAGCCCCAGGTGCCCCAGCCCGCATCCAGGTAGTAATTCCTGACCGGGGAAAGGCCCATGATCGGGCTGTAATCCGGGGTCATGTCGGTGATCCCGGCCCATTGGCGCATCAGTTTGGCGTTGGCCAGAAACGGAAACATCTCGATGGCGTGGGCCAGCAGGCTTTCCTTGAGGTCCAGCGTCGAGCGGCTGTTGAACAACGGGTAGGGATCAGAGCCACCGCCAAACACCACTTCGCCACGGCTGGTCTGCTGCACATAGCAGTGCAGGGCGGACGAACTCACCAGCGGGTCGAGGAAGGGTTTGAAAGGTTGAGTGACCATCGCTTGCAGCGGGAAGGTCTGGATCGGCGAGCGAATCCCGGCCTTCTTCATCATCTGCGAACTCATGCCTGCCACCGCCTGCACGGCGCAACCGCACTGGATGGTGCCGCGATTGGTCTTCACCGCCTTAATGGTGCCGTTCTCGATCACCAGTTCCTGCACTTCGGTCAGTTGATGAATCTCCACACCACGCTTGGCCGCCTGCTTGGCGTAGCCCCAGGCGACCGCGTCATGCCGGGCGGTGCCACCGTCTATATGCCACAGGCCTGCCAGCACCGGCAGATGGCCGGGGTCCAGATTGAGGCTCGGCACCAGTTCACGGATCTGCTGGCGGTCGATCATCTCGGTGCGGCCGCCGAAATGCTTGTTGACCTCGGCGCGCTGGCGGAACGACCGGACCGTGGCGTCGGTATGCGCAAGGGTCAGTTGGCCGCGCTCGGAGTACATGATGTTGAAGTCGAACTCGTTGGACAGGCCCTGAAACATCTTCACCGACTCGGCATAGAACTTCACGCCTTCGCTGGTCAGGTAATTGGAGCGGATCACCGCCGTGTTGCGCGCTGTATTGCCGCCGCCCAGGTAACCTTTTTCCAGCACGGCAATATTGGTGATGCCGTGGTATTTCGACAGGTAGTAGGCGGTGGCCAGGCCATGCCCGCCGCCGCCGATGATCACCACGTCGTAGGAGGACTTCAGTTCCTTCGGCGCAGGCAGATCTACCTCGACCGGGTACTCCGAACTGAGCCCGTATTTCAACAGGTTGAAAGGCATACGGCCTCCGATTGGCTGCGTTGCGCGTGGGCCTGCTGACGGGCAGCAGTCACGGTGTTTTTCATCAGAAAGGCGATAGTCATCGGGCCGACTCCGCCGGGAACGGGCGTGATGGCAGCAGCGACTTCGGTGGCGCTGGCGAAATCGACATCGCCCACCAGGCGGCTGCGGCCATGGTCCTCGATGCGGTTGATGCCGACGTCGATCACCACCGCGCCACGCTTGAGCCAGCTGGCATCGATCAGACGCGGGCGGCCAACCGCCGCCACGACGATGTCGGCCAACTGACACAAGGCCCTGGCGTCGTGACTGCGCGAATGCACCACCGTCACCGAGCAATGCGCTTGCAGCAGCAGAGCGGCCATGGGTTTGCCGACGATGTTGGAACGCCCGATCACCACCGCATGCTTGCCGCTCAGATCGCCGCAGGTTTCTTCGAGCAAGTGCAGGCAGCCGCTGGGCGTGCAGGGCGTCAGTACGTTGCGCCCCTGGCTAAGCCCACCGACGTTTTCACTGTGAAAGCCGTCTACGTCCTTGCCCGGATCGATAGCCTGCAGGACGCGGGTTTCTTCTAGGTGAGCGGGCAAGGGCAGTTGCAGGAGAATGCCGTGTACCGTGTTGTCGGCGTTCAGCTCGGCAATCAGCGCCAGTAAGCGGGCCTGGCTGCTGTCGGCCGGCAGGCGGTGTTCCAGCGAGCGAATGCCGGCTTCCTCGGCGCGCAGGATCTTGTTGCGTACGTAGACCTCACTGGCCGCGTCGTTACCGACCAGGATTACGGCCAGCGCCGGTTCGATGCCTTCGGCCTTCAAGGTGTTCACGTCGTGTCTGACCTGCTGCAGAACGCGAGCGGCGGCGGCCTTGCCGTCGATGATGTGTGCGCTCATCGGAACACCACCGTTCGATCCGTGTTGAGAAACACGCGGTGCTCCAGGTGGTATTTGACTGCCCGCGACAGCGCGATGGTTTCGTTATTGCGTCCCGCCGCGACCAGGTCGGCAGGCAGGTAGACGTGATCGACGCGCTGCACTTCCTGCTCGATGATCGGACCTTCGTCCAGGTCGCTGGTGACGTAATGCGCGGTGGCACCGATCAGCTTCACACCGCGCTCGTAAGCCTGGTGGTAGGGCTTGGCGCCTTTGAAACCCGGCAGAAACGAGTGGTGGATATTGATCGCCCGGCCCGCCAGTTGCTGGCACAGGTCGTCGGAGAGAATCTGCATGTAGCGCGCCAGCACCACCAGCTCGGTCCCGGTTTCATCGACCACCTTCATCAGCGCGGCTTCCTGCGCGGCCTTGGTTTCCCTGGTCACGGGCAGATAGATGAAGCGAATACCCTCACGTTCGGCCATCGGTCGCAAATCCAGGTGATTGGAGACGATGGCGGTGATGGTCATGTCCATTTCGCCCTTGTGGTAGCGGTACAGCAGGTCGGTCAGGCAGTGATCGAACTTGCTGACCATCAGCAGCACACGCATCGGCCGGCGCGTGTCATGCAGCTCCCATTGCATGGCAAAGTCGTTGGCCACCGCGTCGAAGCCGGCTTTCAACTGCTGGATGTCGCCCTCATGACCATCGTTGAAACGAAACACTGCACGCATGAAAAAAGTGCCGCTGTACTCATCGTCAAACTGGGCCATTTCACCGATGTAGCAGCTGTTGCCAGCCAGGTAGGAGGTCACCGCCGCGACAATGCCGGAGGTCGCCGGGCAGCTGATCTTCAGGATGAAATGGTTCTTCTCGTGTTGCATGGCGTGTCCTCTGAAGGGTGGCGGCAGTTCGGCGCAGGGCGAAAAAGGTCAAATGCAGAGGTGTTTCGTCGATGAATAAAATTCTCTACAGGAATTTAATATTCTTGAATGCTGTTTTATAGGCGAAAGGAAATCCAGCGTCCAGAGCTTTCTGGAAACTTTGTTTACTAAAGGGAATATTTCGGGTGGAGAGGTTTGGAGGAGGGCAGCTCAGGTTCACGCACTTATAGACAGAAAACGCCTGCGGCAGGCGTTTTCCGGAAGCAGGAAGGGGGGGCTACTCGTGATGCGCCTCACCGACAAACGTCAGCGAGGTAAACAAGCCGCGTTCGGCGATGTCGGCGTTGTCCTTGACCGGCAGCGTGACCTCGGCCGCGATGATATTCAGCCCCTCATTACGCACGATGACGCTGGCCAGACCTTGTGCATCGGTTTCGGCGCTGACGACGTCCGGTGCACTGCGGTAATCGCCGATCAGCTTGATACCGGCGGCGGGTTTGCCGTCGATCAGTACGCGAACCGGCAGTGGTTTGCCTGCGCCGACTTTCAACGGGTCGGTCTGCGGCACGATCACGAAATTCAACTTGTTGAACGCTGGCAGGTGCGCGCCTTCGGCGTAAATGGCCACGCTGTATTTGAAGGTGTGGATGGAGTCGGTGCCATTGGGCACTTTGCTGCGTCCCTCATTGATCCATTTCTTTTCGGCGTCGCGCGTCCACATGCCGTTATCCAGCGCAACGCTCATGACCGCAGGCGGCTTGAGCGGCACCAGACGCGCGTGGTCTTCAAGACGTTGTACCGTCACCGGGATCATTTTGCCCTGCAGGTCGTAGGCCCACGCACCGCTGACTTTCTGTGCCTTGAAGGCATTGTCTTCCGCGCCATGACCGTAGACCACTTCGATATTGCCGCGACGCTGTTCGGTCCACAGACCGTGCGCATTGACGTGACTGGCGAACAAAGCGCCGAGCAGGCCCAGGGCCAGGAAAGGTTTGCTTGAAAGCATGATGCGTCCTTGTTGTTGTGAACGGAGTGTATTGATCCGGGTTGCCATGGGCGTCAGAGGCTGAGGGTCAGGCTGACCGTAACGTTGCGCGGTTCGCCAGGCGCGACCCAGTAATTGCTGTAGGAGCGCTCGTAGTATTTTTCATCGAAAATGTTGTTCAGGTTCAGACCTACTGTGACGTTGTCGCTGGCTTTGTAATGCGCCAGCAGGTCTACGGTCTGGTAGGCCGGCAGCTCGAAGTCAGCGCCTGACTGCCCCGAGCGGTCGCCCACGTAGGTGTACGCCGCGCCCACGTCCGAGCCGCGCAACGCGCCTTCCTGAAACTCATAGACGCCCAGCAGGCTGCCGCTGCGTTTGGCGACACCGAGGATGCGACTGCCGGTGGGGATGTTCTGATCGCCCTTGGTCACTTCGGCGTCAATGTAGGCGAACGCACCGATGACCCGAATGGCTTCGCTGACCTGCCCGGTAAACTGCAGGTCGAAACCCTGGCTGCGAGCTTTGCCCACCGCGCGATTGGTGTCGGTGCCCGGATCCAGCGCGAGAACGTTTTCCTTTTCGATATGAAAGGCGGCGAGGGTGGTGCTCAGGCGATCGTCGAACAGTTCGCTCTTGATCCCGACTTCGTAGCCGACGCCTTGTTCCGGGTCGAAGGTTTTGCCGACGGCATCCAGGCCATTGTTGGGCTTGAACGAGGTGGAGGCGTTGGCGAACAGGCCGACCTGCGGTGTGAGTTGATAAAGCAGCCCGGCGCGCTGAGTGAAAGCGTCCTGGCGCTGTCCGGAGGTGGCGTTGGTGGTGAAGTCATCGACCTGCTGATCGAAGTGCTCGTAGCGAGCCCCGATCATGCCGCGCAGCTTGTCGGTAAAGACAAGCTGGTCCTGCAGGTTCAGCGCGCGGCTTTCGACATGCTCGTAGAAATCAGTACCGGAGCGTGCGCCGGCGGGTTTCGGCTGGCCATAGACCGGGTTGTAGATGTCGATGGCGTAGGGGCTGCCGGCGATGGTCGTGACGCGTTCGTTCTTGCGATAGTTCTCGTACTCGGTGCCGATCAGCACCTCGTGCTCGACGCCCAGGCCACCGAAACGGCCGCGTAACTCCAACTGGGTGATGCTGTCATGCCAGTTGTTGTCGCGCTCCCGGTAACGGCGATTGACAGTGTGCCCGTCGGCGTTCAGCGGGCGCGCCTCGCTGGCGAAACCCGACATCTCGCCCTGTTTGTAATGGCTGGCCAGACGCAGTGACCAGACATCGTTGAGCTGGTGGTCCAGGGCGAACTGGACCATGTTGTTGTCGTTATCGATGTCATCGTCCGGCTCGCCGAGGAAGGTCGAGCGCGACACGCCACTCCACTTGTTGTTGGGGGCGACCACACCTCGATCGAACGTCGATGTGTGGCGCACGAACTCGGTTTCCACCAGCAGACGGGTGTCAGGGTTCAATTGCCAGCTGAAGGACGGGGCGACAAACACCCGTTTGCTCTCTACATGGTCACGAAAGCTGTTGTTGTCTTCTACCGCCAGATTGACCCGCGAAAGCAGAGTGCCTTCTTCATCCAGCGGCGTGTTGACGTCCAGCGCGGTGCGATAGCGATCCCAACTGCCTGCGCTGGTCTGCAAGGTGGTAAAGGCGTCACGCTGGGGTTTCTTGGTGACGATGTTGACCGTGCCGCCCGGATCGCCACGCCCGTACAGGCTGGCGGCGGGGCCTTTCAGCACTTCGATGCGCTCGATATTTGCGGCATCCGGCGTTGCAGGGTAGCCGCGGTTGGCGCTGAAGCCGTCCTTGTAAAACTCGGAAGTGGTAAAGCCGCGGATGCTGTACTCGTAAAGCGTCAGCCCGCCGAAGTTATTCTGCTTCGACACGCCGCCGGCAAAATCCAGCGCGCGCTCGACATTGTTGCTGCCAAGGTCCTTGAGCACTGAAGCAGGTACTACGCTGATCGACTGCGGGATATCCGCGATGGCGGTGTCTGTCTTGGTGGCCGTGGCCGAGCGGGTGGCGCGGTAGCCCTGGGCCGGGCTGGTCGCCGTCTCGTACTGATAGTCGGAAGTGACATTGACGCTTTCCAGTTCAATGGTCTGCGGGCCTTCCTCCGCGTATCCCGTATTGCCCAAAACTCCGATTGCCAAGCCTGCCAGAGACGCGATTCTACGAGACGACATGTGAGACTTCCTGATAATAATAGATACAATATAACATCTCCTTTGAGAATTATTGTTGTTTGTTCAAGGGAGATGTAACCGTTGCGTCTATCAGCAGGCATTCTGGCGTTGAGGCTCGGGATTCAGGTGAGATCGGGGAGCACGCGCGAGGTCCATTTCCGTTGAGGAAATGGACCTTGATCACTTACGCCAGCAACTCTGTCCCGAGTTGAAACGCCACCCACAACGCCAGTCCGGTGGCGAAGGTCAGCGCGATGTTTTCGAACCAGTTGTTGCGGTATTCCTTGCTCAGCAGTGACTTCTGATTGGACATGATCAGCAGCCCCAGCGAGATGACAGGCAACCCGATGATATTCAGCGCATTGACGCCCAGCGTCAGGGTCACGAAGTCCGGCATGCCGGGCAGCGACCAGATCAGCGGGGTGACCAGAATGAACAGCATGAACCAGCGGTGCATCGGATCGTTGTGGAACACTTTGCCGTAGCGTTCGCGGCGCTTGGGCTGGATGTGCTGGAAGGCATCGGTGATCAGCATCGGAAAGGCTGTGGTCTTGCCGGAAATACTGGCGAACAGCGTGGCGAACACGCCGATGAAGAAGATGTACCAGCCCAGCGGGCCGAAGAAGATCTCCAGCGCCTTGCCCAGGTCCGCCAGGGTGTTGACCTGAATACCGTTGGGCCGCAGGATTTCGACGCCCACCACCCAGATGGCCAGGTTGATGATGATGCCGACGATCACCGCGAACAGCAGATCGTTGCGCTGGATGCGCTTGTGCTCTGGGCCGGTCCAGCCTTTTTCACGCATCACGTAAGGGTGGACGAAGTTGGCGATCGACCCCGCCACGGCGCCGATCACCGAGACCGCCACCAGCAGCGCGCCGTGTACGCCTTCATCAGGCGGAATACTGAAGCCGATGGTGCCCTTGATGATGCCGGTGACATCGGGCCCGGACATGATCGCCAGGGTCAGAAACGCCAGGGTCATGATGGCCAGCAGCACCTTCATCACGCCTTCGATCATTGCGTAGATATTGCGCCCCACCAACAGCCACACGGCAATCACCACTGCGACGGAGCAGAGCAGTGGCTGGTCGATGTGCAGCAGCATGGCAAGCGCCTCGCCAGCACCCTTGATCATGTAGGCGTTGATCAAATGTCCCATGAGCAATGCGTAGCCAAGCATGAACCAGGCGAATAGCGGGTGCAGTTGCGCGTAACCCTGGAGGATGGTCATGCCCTGGTTATTGCAGAGCTGGAAGCGGGCGATGATGTTGACGATCAGGAACCTGAGCAACAGCGAAATCGCCAGTACCCACATCATGGCGTAGCCATAACTGGCGCCTGCAACCGATGAGGTGATCAGATCGCCCGCGCCCAGCCAGGACAGCACGGCAATGATGCCGGGCCCCAATAATTTTGCAAATTTCTTGAGACGAGGTTCGGCTACTGGCGTGGCCGTTTCTTTCAGAGACGGGGTTTGCGGCATGCGGTGAATCTCCGTTTTTTATTGTAATGAGATGTCAGTCACTGCCAGACAAGATAAGACGTCATACAACATGGGTCGTTGGTAAAAATGTAACTATGTGTGAACCAGATGCGGCGCGGGCTAAGCTTGCGTCTGCCAATCTCGTTTTCCCTGGAGAGCCAATGATGTTTCCAATACTCGCCGCTGCCCAATTCTGCTCTGCGCGGGGAGATATCGAACACAATCTCTCCGGGCATTCGGCGTTCATGCAACAGGCATCTGAGTTGGGCGCCAGTTACTTGCTGTTTCCCGAGTTGTCACTGACAGGCTACGAGCCGGATCTGGCTCGCGAACTCGCCTTGCTTGCCGACGATGCACGTTTGGCGCCGCTCGCGGCACTTGCTGTGAAATTGCAATTGACGACCACCGTTGGCGTGCCACTCAGGGGGCCGAGCGACAGTGTCCTGATCGGCGCATTGACCTTCACCGCCGGGGGCGATGTCATCGCCTATGCCAAGCAACACCTGCACCCCGGCGAAGACGTCGTGTTCAGTGCCGGCAGCGAGGACTGCTATCTGCCAGTTGATCAGCAGCGGATCGGTCTGTGCGTGTGTGCAGACTTCGCCCACGCCGAGCACGCGCAACGCATGGCGCAAGGCGGATCCTGGGTGTACGCAGCCAGTGTGCTGATCTCGCCGGGAGGCTATGAATACGATGCCGGACTGCTTTCGGGGCATGCCCGCCGCCACTCGCTGCCGGTGTTGATGGCCAATCATGGCGGGCCGACTGGCGGCTGGCAGTCGGCGGGGCGCAGTGGTCTGTGGGACGAGGCAGGGCGTTGGGTTGGCGGGATGGAGGGTGAAGGAGGTGGTCTGGTAGTCGCGACTCGCCAGCGCGAGGGCTGGCGGGTCAGAGCAGTTACAGTGGGCTAAGACGTTTCACGCGCCTACTGCATTGTCCGGTTTGAGCCCGGTTTCGTTATGCGAGCGCGAAAGGGTCTCTGGCACAGCCAGCCACAACAGACAGAACGCTACCGCTGCTACACCGGCGAGGGTCAGAAATGCCGCGCTGTAACCTGCTGCATGCACGACAAAACCCGCCAGGCTGTTGCTCAGCGCTGCACCCAGTCCGAACAGCGTGGACAGCGCACCCAGACTCACGTTGAAACGCCCGCTGCCTTGAGTGAGGTCCTTGACCATCAATGGGAACAGGGCACCGAATAGGCCAGCGCCGATGCCGTCGAGCATCTGCACCGCCACCAGCCAATAGGGATCATCGGAAAGGGTGTACAGCACACCGCGAATCGGCAAGAACAGAAAGCCGGCCAGCAGCAGCGGCTTGCGCCCCCAGACATCCGCTTTCATGCCTACCAGCAGCGCGGCAGGCACCATCACCAGTTGGGCCGCGACGATGCACGCCGAGGTCAGCGGTGTGGCCATCTGCATGTTGATCTGTGACAGCTTCTGACTCACCAGCGGCAGCATTGCCGCATTGGCCAGATGGAACAGCGCGCAGCAGATACCGAACATCAGCAGCGGTTTATTGCTCAACAGCGCAGAAAGGCCTGACGGTTGATGACCACTGACGTCGTGGCTGGCGTCGAAACCCCGAGCCACGTCGTGATCGATGGCATCTGCGGAAACGAAGCTGACCGCGACAATGCTCGCCAGCGCCATGGCCGCCATCAGGTAAAACACCGCGATAGGGCCGAATAGATAGGCGAAGCCGCCAGCCAGAAGGGCTGCGCAGGCATTACCTGCGTGATTGAACGTTTCGTTGCGCCCGGTACGGCGGGTAAACGCTTTGGGCCCGGTGATGCCCAGCGAAATGGCCGCGATGGCCGGTGCAAATACCGAGGCCGCAATGCTGCTCAACGCCTGGGTCAGGGCGACCACGGAAAAAGACGAAGTAAAGGGCAGAATCAGGCAACTCAGCGTCACCAACAAGGCCGCCACGCCGATCATGGCGCGCTTGTAGGGCGTGCGGTCGATCAGCGCCCCGGCAGGTGTCTGGGTCAGCAGCCCGGCAATGCCGGCAATGGTCATCACCACGCCGATGCTGGCCGGGTCCCATTTGTGCACCGCCAGTAGATAGATCGCCAGATACGGTCCCAGGCCATCGCGCACATCGGCAAGGAAGAAATTCAGACTGTCCAGTGAAAGGGTGTTGCGGCGATCTGCATGACTGACCAAGAGTGAAGTTCCTGTAATTCGTCCGACTCCAGGCAACCGAGTCACGGGTAATACTGACCCGGGCCGTTTTAAAGAAGTTTCCGCACCCAAGATGAAATTTAGGCTTCAAATGCTCTTTTTCTGCAGGCTTTTCAGTCGCTGGGTCGCGCGTTGCACGGCTGCCATCTTTTCAGGCCGTTTCATACGCTTCCACTTGCGAATATCGTCCTTGGTACGCCCGCAGCTCACGCACAGATCGCCGCTGAGCTGGCACACGGAAATGCACGGGTTTTCGATGTCCTTGGCCATGCTCAACCTCGTCTGGCGTATTTGCGTTTGATGCGCTGCTGCCAGTCGCCCGCGTTCTCGCGCAGGCACTGCTCTTCGCAGTCGACATGCACATGCGCCGCTGCATTCGACAGGCTGACCTGAGCATCGTCAAGTGCCTCTACCGTGAGACCGATCATGCGCTTGTCCAACCCGCGCTGCAGCGCAGCGTTCTTGTCAGCCAGCGTATCAAACACCCACACCACCTGCAGGCTGGCCGGGAATGCTGCGTAATCGACTTCATGAGTCAGCCAGCAGAAACCCGGCATCTCGGCCTTGGCGGTCTCGCAGGCGTTCGTCAGTGCGCTCACCAGACGCCGATCTGTGTGGGCCTGTTCGCGTTTGCTGGATGGCATGGGGGGCCTTGGGTCGTTGAAAAGGAGTGGCGCAAGATACCTTATCGCGAGTGTGTGTCGAAGCATGGGAGACGGTATATCTGCAGGCGAAGTCTGATCGCACACGGCCATTATTCAAGCCATCCAGCGGTATCTTGTAGGATGACGTGCGGCCGCAAGGCGGGCGCTTTTCCTATAATAAAGATAATGGATGCTCATCATGGAATTCTCATCGTCAGGCAATACACCCGATCACAGCCGCAGGGGCTTTCTCAAGCAGTCACTGGCCGTTTCCGCAACCGTTGCCGCCATCGGCGCATTGCCGCGTCTTTCCAGCGCTCAGCCGCTGACCCAACGCTACCCCGACCCTTTGGTCCGTGTGCTGGATGACAGCTTTACCGACATACGAATATTCAATGCCAGCGTCGAGAAGCTGGCCAGCGGCATGCGCTGGGCCGAAGGGCCGGTGTGGATCGGTGACGGGCGCTACTTGCTGGTCAGCGATATCGCCAATAATCGCATCATGCGCTGGGACGAGGTGACGGGTGAGCTGTCGGTGTACCGCGAGCACTCGAACTTTTCCAATGGCATGTGTCGCGACCGTCAGGGCAGGCTGCTGGTTTGTGAGGGCTCCAGCACGACCAATGAGGGGCGGCGGGTAACGCGTACCGAGTACAACGGGCGGATCACCGTGCTGGCCGACAGCTTCGAGGGCAAACCTTTCAATTCGCCCAACGACATCGCCTGCAAACGTGATGGGTCTATCTGGTTCACCGATCCCACCTTCCAGGCCGAAAGCAACTACGAAGGTCAAAAGGTCAAGCAGGAGCAACCTTTCGGCGTCTATCGCATAGACCCCTCGAACGGCAAGGTCTCCAGAGTGATCGATGATCTGGCAGGTCCGAACGGCCTGTGCTTTTCGCCGGACGAGAAAACCTTGTATGTGGTCGAAGGGCGGGCCAAACCCAATGGCCTTATCTGGGCTATAGCGGTCAAGGAAGATGGCACGCTGGGCGAGCGGCGCAAGCTTGTCGAAGGCCTGGACTACGCGGCGATAGACGGCATCAAGTGCGACGAGAGCGGCAATCTGTGGTGCGGCTGGGGCGGTAACGGTGATCCCAAAGCGGATATGGAGAAACTCGACGGCGTGCGAGTGTTCAACCCTCAAGGCAAGGCCATCGGCCACATCAGCCTGCCCGAACGCTGCGCCAATATCTGCTTCGGCGGGCGAGAGGGCAATCGGCTGTTCATGGCCAGCAGCCATTCGCTTTATTCGGTGTTCGTGAACGCGCGCGGTGCTACGTTTGCCTGACGGCGCGTGACCCGATGACGGCGCATGACACGACGCGTCGTCAATCGGGTCGAACCCCTCGGGCCGTGCCCGGTCTGTTCCTGTAATTACTTTCAGGGATAGTTATTTATGTCGGCGCAACGCGGCCTTGTTCTACTTGCACGAGGCGGTTATGCCGCCCGTGGTGTTGTTTATCTGATTATCGGTCTGTTCGCGGTACTGGCGGCGCAGGGCTCCTCGCAGCCGGCCGACAGCCACAGCAGTCTTGAAGCGCTGTTGAGCCAGCCTTTCGGCGGTGTTCTGGTCGGGGTGGTGATCGTCGGCCTGCTGGCGTTCGCGGCATGGCGTGTCTTGCAGGCTACCCGGGACGTTGACCACCATGGCCGCGAATTCAAGGGGCTGGTGATTCGCGGCGGCCTTTTGGTGGGCGGCTTTACGTACGGCGCACTGGCGTTCTTTGCCCTGGGCCTGCTGGTCAGTGGGCTGAAGAGCTCCGGCGGCTCATCGGACGGCGGGCAGGCCAAGGACCTGCTGGCAGCCATTTTGTCCTGGGATCATTCCAATCTGCTGGTCTATGTGGTCGCCCTGGTGCCCCTGGGGCTGGGCATTGTGCACATAATCAAGGGCTACAAGGCGTCCTTCGAGAAGTATTTCGAGGCCGACGAAGACGTCATGAAATACGTGCGTCCTGTCTCGCGCTTCGGCCTGATCGCCCGCGGCGTGGCGTTCATCGAAATCGCCGTGTTACTGGCGGTCAGCGGTTCCAGTTATCAGGCCATGCACCCGCCTGGCATGAAAGATGCGCTCAACGGTTTGCAGGATCTGCCCGCAGGCGGCCTGGTATTGCTGATCGTGGCACTTGGGCTGATTGCGTTTTCGGTGTACAGCTTCGCCCAGGCGGCCTGGCGCCGGATCAATATGGACGTGCCTGATGCGCCGGAGGCTGTGGCGCGTCATTTCCGCTGATCGCCCGTATTCTGGCAGAGGGCTGCGTGACGTCTCAGGTCAGGCAGTCCTTTAGTGGCGCCTGCCAGTAAAAATAATGTGATCTACGTCTCAAGTCGCCCTTGGCGCGGCCGACATTCTCTTTAGTGTTGCGATCATTTTCCGGACTGACGTTCTCCACGCGGGCCCGGATCAGATTCAGCGCAATAAAAATAAAAGAGGATAGCCATGACCATTCTTCAGCGAGTGATCGGTGGATTTGCTGTGCTGGTGGTACTGCTGCTCGCCATGGCAGGTATCAGCTATCAAAGCACCCATTCCATAAGTGATCGGATCAGCGTTATTACAGGGCAGTCCGCACCGTTGAGCAGGGCGGCGAGCGAGCTTTACGTGCATGTGCTGCGCGCCAACCAGGCATTGCTCGGGATTCTGGTCAGTACTGATCCCAAACAGATCGACGATGGCAAACAGCCCTTCAACGACAGCATGACCCGGTTCAATCAGCTGCTTGATAGCACGCCTGCCTATATTGGCGATCGTGCCGAACTGCGCGACAACCTGAACCAGCAACGCCAACTGAGTGCTGCTTATGCCGAGCAGGCGCAGACCCTGATCGCCAGCCACCGCCAGCACGTTCTGCAGGCACTTCAGAGTCGAGTGTTACAGGGCTACAGCAGCAGTCAGGGCGCGCAACTGACCGGTTATCTTCGTGACTATATTGCCCGCGAGCGCAACGCCGGCTCCGCCGAGACGGTGGCAGCGGGGGAAAAGCTGCTACTGGAGGTCGGCAAATCCTACGACGGTCTGGCTGCCCATGCCGCCACACCGAATATTCAGACCTTGCAGCGCGTGCTCAACCTGCAGGATGAGGTGATCAGCACCCGCACACGGGAGCTCATCGCAGCCGACCCGCGTGCTGGCCGGATTGCCGGCGTGATGGTCAACCGCCTGCTTAACGATCTGACCGGCAGCGACGGCGTTTATCAGGCCTACAGGCAGGAAGCGGCACTCGCCGAGCAGGTCGACAAACAGCGCCAGGCAGCGGAAACCCGTCTTCAGGCAACGCTGGGCAAGATTGGCGAGTTCGGCAATCAGTCACTGGCGGTGGCCAACGAGGCCAAGGCCGGGGCGGACTCGACCATTGCCACAAGCCTCAGCCTGTTGCTGATCGCCTGCCTGCTGGCCGTCATGGCGGCAGCGATCATCGGCACATGGGTCGCCTTCAGCCTGCGTCGCCCTCTGGCTGCGTTTCGCGAGGTTTTGAAGACGCTCACCAGTGGCGACATGCGGGTACGTTTCGACGTCAGCCGCCGCGATGAGTTTGGTGAGCTGGGTGGTTATCTCAATGAATTCACCCAGTCGTTGCAACAGACGTTTCGCCAGCTGATCGGGTCGGCCGATGCCCTGGCGCTGACCGCCAGCCAGAACGCGCAGATCAGTGAGCAGACTACCCGCGTGGTCGACGAGCAGAAGGATCGTCTCAACTCTGCCGCGTCAGCCATGAATGAAATGGAAAGCACGGTCGAGGAAGTCGCCCGTCGAGCTCAGGACACACGCGGCGCGGTGGACAGCACCAGTGAGCTGACCGGGAAAGTGCAAAAGCGCGTGGCTGAAACCATCGTCAACATTCGCCAGCAGGCTGAACAGGTCAACAAGGCATCTGCGGTGACCGACGAGTTACAGAAATACGGGCAGAACATCGACGGCATCGTCGACGCCATTCGCACCATTGCCGAACAGACCAACCTGCTGGCGCTCAACGCCGCCATCGAAGCGGCGCGGGCTGGCGAGCAGGGCAGGGGGTTTGCGGTGGTGGCCGATGAGGTGCGCTCGCTGGCCAGTCGAACTCAGACCTCCACCAGCGAAATCCAGGAAATGATCGGCCAGATGCAGAGCAAGATCCATTCGGCGGTAGAGGTGATGAACGAAAGCCAGATCCAGTCCGACCATTGCGTGACACTGGCCTCCGGCGCTGATCAATTGCTGGTGGAAATGGGCGAGGCGGTGGATGTGATTCGCGACATGAACATTCAGATCGCTGCGGCCACCGAACAGCAAAGCGCGACCGTGCAGGAGACCAGTCGCATGGTCACGCACATCAACGATTCCGCCCAGCAGGCCGCCGACGGTGCCGAGCAATCGGCAATCAGCAGTCAGGACCTGTCGAAAATGGCCAGGGATCAGCGCGAGCTGCTCCATCATTTCAGCGTTTAACGCCCCGGGAGTCAGAACATGAAACAGTGGTTATCGATTTCCCTGAGTGCGAGCCTGCTGTTCGCTGGCCTGGCGCAGGCTGCCACGCCGCTGATCGGTGTAGGCATGGCCAAATACAACGACAACTTCCAGACCATCCTGCGCCACGGCGTGGAAAAACAGGTAGCGCTGCTGGACGCCGACATTTTCATGGAAAACGGCCAGGACGACGTGGAACTGCAGATGCGGCAGTTTCGCAATCTGGTGAACTCGAAAGTCGATGCCATCGTTGTCGCCATGGTGAGTGGCAAAAGTGCGCCGGAAATGATGCGTCTGGCCAACGAGGCCAAGGTTCCGCTGGTATTCGTCAACCGCAATCCGGAGCCTGCCAAGTGGCCTGCGCTGACGGCGTTCGTCGGCTCTGACGAACTGGAGTCCGGCACATTGCAGATGGAAGAGCTGGCCCGCCGCGCCAATTACAAGGGCAATGTGGTGATTCTGGTCGGCGACCCGAGCAACAAATCATCGGTCATGCGCACCGAGGACGTGGAGAAGGTGGTCGCCAAGTACCCGGACATGAAGGTTGTGCAGAAGAAAATCGGCAACTGGGAGCGCAGTCAGGCTGCGACCATCGTGATTGAATGGGTCAAGCAGGGCGTGGACTTCTCCATCATCGCTGCCAACAATGACGAAATGGCCATTGGGGCAATCATGGGGCTGGAAAAAACCGGCAAAAAGGCGGGTGATTATCTGGTGGGCGGGATCGATGGCACCCCGGATGGTTTGAAGCTGATGGCCGAAGGCAAGATGGCGGTGAGCGTGTTCCAGGATGCGCTCGGGCAGGCCAACGGCGCAGTGGATGCCGCGATGCGCATGGCGCGCGGCGAAACCCTGGCGTCGCCGGTCATCTGGGTGCCGTTCAAGCTCATTACTCCGGAAAACCGTCAGCAGTTCGAGTAGTGCTCAGGTTACAAACGTGTGGCGCTGGGCGTCACACGTTTGTGTCCTTGCTGCACGCTCGGGATCGAACGTGGAGTAGGCCGCGCTGACCGGCAGGTCAGACCCGAATATCCTGCGGTCCGCGGATCTGGGCTTCGATGCGTGTGCCAGTCAGGCGCTCTTCGTTGGAGAACCCGTCGTAGCTGGACAGGTCGCCAAAGCGGATGCCGGTGAGTTGCTCGATCTGCGCGACGCTGCGTTGCCAGGTTTTGAGCGGGCCGAACATGATGTCCAGCTTACCCAGCTCGCGGGTCTGGTCGATCATGTAGGCGCTGGCCGAAGGCTTGCCGTCATCACCGAGAAACGCCACGACCTTCCAGAATGCTGAAGGGATTTTGACATTGCGGTAGCTGCGGTCGTCGTCGCGCAGCACCGGGCCGGTGAACACCGTTACCCGTGATTTCCAGCGTCGTGTGTTCTCGAGAATGTAGTCCTCGAGTTCCAGCCAGGTCTTCTGGTTGAACGCACCCATCTGCGGCGAGCAGTTGGTGAAGTGGAAGGTGTCACTGTTGGCGACTTCGGCTTCCTTGCCCCAGTTAGGGTCCTGACGCCGAACCAGATGGCCGCGATCCAGCAGATTGTCGGCGTACACGCTTTCGCCAATCTGCGCTTCGGCGGGCAGGCGGCCGTCAAATGCCCAGGAATCCTTGCTGCGTTTGACCTCTACGCTATTGGCACCATCAATGTTGACGCCGACATACAGCGCCAGACGCCGACTGCGCGACATGGTGATGGAAAAGTGCGTGTAATCGAGACGATCCCCCGTGTTCTTCAAAGGATAGACATCAGGCGCAAGCTCCTCGTCGGCAGTCGGCCAGGGCACGATGAGATCACCGAGGAAGTTCTCGGCATAGCCGGTGCGTTTTTTCAAGTCGCTTGCTGGTGTGGTGCGTCCTGCGGCCAGCGCCTGTGGTTCGAGTAAGGGTGTAGTCGACATCAGTGGTTTGAGGTCGGCAAGGCGGGGCCGGTAGGCGAGATCGATGGCGAACTTCTTGTCAGGCACAGTGCTTGCTCCTGTGGGGATTGAATGTCTTTAGTTCACCATAGACGCGTTACAGAGCGGCGTCAGGCCGGGCGTTCGACATGATCGACTGACGATTCGGCAAAATCGGTTAAATAGGCTTAAGTATCTGGCAACGTGCGTCGATAAGCTGTAGATAAGAGCAATCCGCAGCTCGCGTTATTTCATTGGCCGGAGGGCTACAGGATGTCGATAAAACTACGTCTGTTCTTGCTGATAGGCACCAGTGTGCTGACCGTCATGATCATCAGCCTGGTCAACTACCTGGGTAATACGCGCATGGAGGCGGCGATGCTCGACAGTGAAGTCAGCATGGCTGCGCTGGGCAATCACCTGCAAGCCGACATGATGCACGACGCGCTGCGCGCCGATGTGCTGTCAGCGATGCTGTTTGGTCTGGGCAGGAGCAACAGTTCGCGTGATGAAGTGCAGGCATCCCTCAAAGAGCATGCCGCACTGTTTCGCAAGGTCGTGAGCGATAACCTGCAACTGCCGCTCACCGAAGCCATCAAGGCAGAGCTGAGCAGGATCAAGCCGAGCCTCGACGCCTATATCAGCGCAGGCGAGCGGATTGTCGGGCTGGCCATCGACAGTCCGGACCGCGCGCAGCAAGAGCTGGGCACATTTTCCAGTGCCTTCACGCAACTGGAGGGGCAGATGTCGAGCTTGAGTGACCTGATCGAGGACAACTCCAAAGCCAGCGGCGAACGCACCCGTCAGACCACGCGAAGTGCCAATGTCACCTTGGCGGTCGTGCTTTCGATCAGTATTTTGCTGCTGCTGATCCAGGGGCATTGGGTGACGCGCAGCATCATGATCCCGCTCGCGTCCGCCAGCCGTATTGCCGACAGTATTGCCCATGGCAACCTGCGCGAACCTATCGCCGAGTCCCGCGGCCGTGACGAAGCCAGCATGCTCATTCGCAGCCTGGCGATCATGCAGCGTGACCTGCGCAGCATGATCGAAGTGGTGCGCAGCAATGCCAATGACGTCAGTGGCATGAGTCGTCAGCTCAGCAGTGGTTGCCATGAGGTGGCCGACAGCAGCCGGCAGCAGAGTTCGGCAGCCGGCACCATGTCGGCGGCGACCAGCGAGATGACCGCAAGCATTGAAGAAATCACCCGGCATGCCGGGCAGGCCCTGGAAATGGCCAGTCAGGCCGAATCCCTGGCCAAGAACGGCGGCCGGGTGATTCATCAGGTGGTCAGTGACATGGACAGCATTGCCCGCTCGGCGCAGCAGTCGGCTCAGGTGATCCGCACGCTGGACAAGGATTCGGAAGGCATCTTCAATATTATTCAGGTCATCAAGGGCATTGCCGACCAGACCAACCTGCTGGCGCTCAACGCGGCCATCGAAGCCGCCCGCGCTGGCGAGCAGGGCCGTGGTTTTGCCGTGGTGGCCGACGAGGTGCGCAGCCTGGCAGGGCGCACCAGTGCTTCCACTCAGGAAATCACCACCATGGTTGCGCGCATTCAGCAGAGCACCCGCGAAGCGGTTACCAGCATGGAGGCCGGTGTGGCCCAGGTCGACAAGGGCATGGCGGTGACCGCCGAAGTGGAACGTGCGATCAGCGATATCCTGGATGCCACGCTGAGCACCACGCAACTGGTCAACGACATCACCCGCACCATTGGCGAGCAAAGCCTGGCCAGTAATGAAATCGCTCATCAGGTTGAAATGATTGCCAGCATGTCCGAGGGCAATAGCCGGGTTATCGGCCAGACCGCCAGTACTACTGATGAACTGTCGGTAATGGCCGGGCAGCTTTCACAATCGGTCGATCGCTTTCAGCTGTGATATCAAATTGCCCAACTCTGCAGTACTCTGCGGCGCGAAAAGCGCCGTGAGCTGCGTGGCCGAAATTTTTCCGCCTCTGCTGAAGGCGAACGCATTAAAGCTTTGGTAGCGAGAGACGTTAACCATCGCACCAGAACCACCCTTGTACCCAGGAGCAGCAAAATGCAGACGTTAAAGGCTTTGTACGAGTCAGTTGAAAGGCAGTTTTTCAACACGCTGACCAAGAAGCTATCAAGCCTTTTCCTGCTGGTCCTGGTCAGCGCCTTGCTGTATTGGGTAGCGTTGAACATTCGTTCCGACATCATGCTGCAATTGCGCGGCACGCAAACGGACCCCGCCGCGCTGGGCGTGATTCAGAGTCAGCTGGATCTGCTGAGCAATGCGATTCTGCTGAGCACGCTGTTCACGCTGGTCATGGTCAGCTTCATGGTCTGGTATTTCCGCCACCTGATCGTGCGTCCGGTGATGTCCATGACTCGCGCGCTCGAAGAAGTCGCCAGTGGCGAAGGTGATCTGTCGAGGGATCTGCCGCTGCTCACCCATGACGAGATCCGCGGGCTGGCCAGTACCTGCAATCTCTTTCTGGCCAAACAGCGCGAGATCATCAGCAGCATTCAGGGGCTGACTGTACAGATCGCCGTCGAGTCGGCGCGTTCGCTGAAGAACATCAGTGATTCCAGCGACAGCGCGACCGATCAGGCCCGCTTCGCCAGAGAAGTGATGGACCAGAGCAACATGGCAGTGGGCAGCATCGAGGATGTCTCGCAGCAGACTCAGGGCATTTCCAGCACCACCGCGCAGAACCTGAGCATGGCGCGCGACTCTTACGCCGAATTGCTGGAAGTGACTGGAAACATCAGCCAGATATCCAGCAGCCTGAATGAGTTCGGCGGGCTGGTCTCCGGCTTGAATGAACGTTCATCAAGCATCAAGTCGATTGTCGGGCTGATTCAGCAGATTTCTTCGCAAACCAACCTGCTGGCGCTCAATGCGGCCATCGAAGCGGCGCGGGCGGGGGAGAGTGGTCGAGGTTTTGCGGTGGTGGCTGACGAGGTGCGCACGCTGGCGCAAAACGTCAGTAAAGCCACTGACGACATCTCGCGCAACATCGACGCCATGCTTCAGGAAGTCAGCTCTACACACGAACAGACCATCCAGATCAGCCACAGCGCCCGCGAAACCCAGCTGGTGGTAGAGCGTGCGTCCGGCCATTTCGAAAGCATGATCGGCGATTTCGAGTCGACCAACGACAAGCTCGCCGACATCGCTGCGCACATTCAGCAGTTCGCCTCTACAAACACAGGGATCAATGAGCGGGTAACGCGGATCTATTCCGATAGCCAGGCCATCGACCAGCGCATGCAGCACTCCGCGACGGCCACCCGGGATCTGTCCAGTGTGGCCGAGCAGGTGCAGGCGCTGCTGGGGCGATTCGTGCTTGGGCATGGCGAGCTGGATGCGGCGATCACTCGCGCCAGCCAGTGCCGTGACATTCTGCAAGCACGCCTGGCCGAGCTGCACAAGCAGGGCGTCAATCTGTTCGATCAGAGTTACAAGCTGATTCCGGGCACAGATCCCAAACAATACACGACCGGTTACACCGAGCGTTTTGCGCAAATCTGCCAGGAAGAATGTGACAAGCTGACCAAGGGTACACGCGGCGGCAAGGTCACCTTCATCGTCGACAGCAAGGGCTATTGCCCGGTCAATAACAGCTGGGTATCGCAAAAACCTACCGGCAATCGCGAAGTCGACCTGCCAGTGTGCCGCAACAAACGCATGTTCTCCGACCCGATCGGCCTGCGCGCTGCAGGCAACAAGCAGCGTTTTCTGTTGCAGACTTACCTGCGTGATACCGGCGAAATCATGACCGAAATCGATGTGCCGTTCTTCTTTGAAGGGCGCCACTGGGGCAACTTGCGCATGGGCTTCGATGCAGCGCTGCTGCTGGGCAAGTGACTGAATATGCCAGGGCCTGCGCCATGCGCAGGCTGATGGCGCTTTTCAGCCCAGCAGATGTTGGGAGATGTACCTGGATATCTGGACGATAGAGGTCTTGCCGGTGAATTCGAATTTCACCTTGCCGACCGCCGAAAAGTAGATTTCCAGTTCAGAGTCCAGATCGAAGGTGCCCGAGGTCTCGACCGACCAGGCCACGATGTTCTTGTACGGCAGGGAAGTGAAGTCCTTCTTGCTGCCTGTCAGGCCCTGGACATTGACCGCGATGATGCGCTTGGTCGTGAACACTACGCCATCGCGCATGGACTTATAAGCATCGATAACCTCTTCGCCGTCGAGCAGCAGGTCCTTGACCCGGTCCGCGTATTCGTCATTCTGCTTGAGTTTGAAGAAGCCCTTGTTGTTGAAGTCGATCATCTGTCTATCCTTGAACATCTGTTCGGGGGGGTACGCGACGTGCGCAGCCGGGTGTCCGAAGCCGTCGCAGAATAACATCGCTCAACCTGTCTCATGTATTTGCGACATGGATATTCAGGCTGGCGGTGCCCCAAACGACTGAACGTTTGCGCCAATAAAAGCTCCATTTTCAAGCGGCGCTGATTTCCAGAACGCCACCGGAGGTGTGACTTTGAACATTCAAGACCTGACCAAGCATGTAAAGGATCAAACGGTTCGTGAACTCGATCTGATCTCCATGGAAGGCGGTTCCTACGTGCTGCACGCAAAGCTCGACGGCAAGTCTGTGCCGGTGGAAGATTCGGGCGGGAAAACCCTGCACGTTGCCTCGGTGGAAGAAGCGCGCAAGGTGCTGTCTTCGGTGTCTGACGTAAAGTTGTTCATGACCCAGGCCGTGGCGCATGACGAAATGGTCGGTCTGGACGATGTCCGGGCCCAGTCTTCGCGGCACGAGATACCCTTGCGCTCCAGCCTGTGATTGCCGATCAGGCGTTGTGGCGCCTGACCGCGACGCACTTGATTTCGAGCAACAATCCGGGGTGCGCCAGCTCGGCGACGCCGATGCAGGTCCAGGCACATTGGCCACGCGGGAAAATGCGGTTCTTCACGTCACGAAACACCGCCATGTGCTCGCTCATGGCGACGTGATAAGTGGTCATGTCGACGATATCGTCGAAGGTGCAGCCGCCCTCGGCGAGTACCGTGCGCAGATTCTCCCAGCAGGCGATGAATTGCGCCTCGGGGTTGAGGATGACCTCCATATCCCGTGTACGTCCCACCTGGCCCGCGCAGTACAGGGTATCCCCAACCCTGACCGCAGGTGCATAGCCTGCACGGTCCATGATCGACTGCATGGTGGGCGGAATGATGAGCTCTCGGTCTGACATGTTGTAACACCTGTTCGTAACGCTTGAATGTGCAATGGCTGATCTGGCTATCGCTGTTGCGGCCTACGCCTTGGCGGCCGGTCTGGCAGCACGCCGCGGCTTTTTCGCCGCAGTGTCCGCTGTGGCGGCGGAGGTCTTGGCGACGCGCTTTGTGGTCTTGCGTTTTTTCTTCCAGGGCGGCGCAACGCCTGCCGGGCTGGCCGGCCCGCTGATGCTCATACGCATGCCGACGCAACGGCTGACCTGTTTGCTCATCCACGCCGCCTGTTTGGCAACGAACTCTTCGAGGCTCATTTCGCCGCTCTGGACCATGTCCAGCGCCTGCTCCCAGATGGCGGTGGTGCCCGGGTCAGCGATGGCACGCGGCACCGCGTCGATCAGGCTGAAGGCTGCCGGTGCTGCGCACAGCGATTTACCCTGCTTGGTCAGGTAGCCACGGTCCAGCAGGCCTTGAATGATCCCGGCGCGGGTGGCTTCGGTGCCGATGCCGGTGGTGTCCTTGAGCTTCTGTTTGAGCAGCGGGTCTTCCACCAGTTTGGCGACGTTCTTCATCGCCTTGATCAGGTCTCCCTCGGTGAACGGTTTCGGCGGCTGGGTCCAGAGGTCCTTGAGGATGACCTCGGCGATTGCACACTCGCAGCCCTGAAACAATGCCGGCAACGGCTGCGGTGCAGGCGCTTCACGACCCTTGGCCGGGGCCAGCGCTTCGGGCATCGCACGCTTCCAGCCAGGCTCGACAATCTGCTTGCCCACCGCACGCAGCGCGTGGCCCGCACAGTCGAAGTCAGCCTGGGTGCGGTCGTATTCATGGTTGGGCAGAAACTGGGCCAGGTAACGCGCCCTGATCAGGGTGTACACCGCTCGCGGTTTACCGGTCAGACGCTCTACGCCGCGCACCGCCGCCGTGGGAATGATGCCGTGGTGGGCCGTCACTTTGCTGTCATTCCAGGCGCGCGACCGACGTTGTGGATCGAGGTGCGGCGACAGGCCTGCCAGCGCAGGGTCGGCCTTGCACAGCGCCGCGATGATACCTGCCGCTTCACCGTGCTGACTGTTCGGCAGGTACCCGCAATCGCTGCGTGGGTAGGTGATGACCTTGTGGGTTTCGTACAGGGACTGGGCGATGTCGAGGGTTTCCTGCGCGCCGAGCCCGAGCTTCTTCGAACAGATTTCCTGCAGGGTACCCAGGTCGAACGGCAAGGGCGCGGCTTCGCGAATGCGCTCGGTGCGCAGCTTGACCAGTCGTGCGCTGGCTGCGGCGCGCATGTCGTGCGCAGCCTGTTGCGCCAGCGCCTGGTTCAGGCAGCGATCCTGATCGTCGCAGGCATCCGATGGTGCGCGCCACTGGGCAATGAAGGCCTGATTGTCATGCAGCAGCCTGACGTCAATCGCCCAGTAGGGCGCCGGGACGAAGTTGGCGATGCTGCGATCACGGTCTACCACCAGTCGCAGGGTCGGGGTTTGTACCCGGCCCACCGGCAACACGCCCTGATAACCGGATTGTCGACCCAGCAGCGTGAACAGACGGCTCATGTTCATGCCGATCAGCCAGTCGGCGCGTGATCGGCCCAGTGCCGAGTGATACAGGCTGAACGTGTCGGCACCGGGCTTGAGCGCCGCCAGCGCCTTGCGAATCGAGGCGTCATCCAGTGCCGACAGCCACAGACGCTGAATCGGCCCGCGATAGCGACAGTGCTCGATCAGTTCGCGGGCGATCATTTCGCCCTCACGGTCGGCGTCGGTGGCGATCACCAGTTCCCGGGCTTCACCCAGCAGCCGTTTGACTGCCTTGAACTGGCTGGCGGTTCTGGGCTTGACCAGCATCTTCCATTTTTCCGGCACGATGGGCAGGTCTGCCAGCACCCAGCGTTTGTAGCGTGCATCGTAGGCATCGGGCGGGGCGGTTTCCAGCAGGTGGCCGATGCACCAGGTCACCGTCGCATTGGCACCCACCCAGCAGCCGTCGCCACGCCGGTTTGCGCCGAGCGCAGCCGCAATGTCTTTGGCCTGGGAAGGTTTTTCGCAGAGAAACAGCCGCATGACTACCGTCGTCGATTACCGGTGCAAGGGCTGCAAGGATGAACGTTGAATGCGTAGCGGGCAAGTTTTATCTGTATGGATATACAGATAAATGCACTGTGCGGCCTCAGCAATGGACCGCTCGACGCCATGCCCGCATGCGCGGTTCAGCCTGTAGAGTTGCCGGTGGCTCAGCTCAACAATTCGGAAAACGCCTTGTCGGCTTCCAGCACCGCTGGCAACCCGGCAAACAGCGCGTCCAGATCGATGCCTTCCATCAGCGGCCCGCCTGACGCCTGCTGCGCCTGAGGTGTCGCGCCGCCATGCGCCTCCAGCGCGTCCGAAATGGTGATGGCCTGGGCGACGATCCTCGGTAAAGACGCGTCCTTCGGTGCGTTCAGCGGAGTCGCCTGATAGGCGATAGCGTCGCGAATGATCTGGGGCAGATGCCAGCGACTGGCCAGTTCTGCGCCGACTTCCGGGTAGCTGAAACCCAGTTGCAGGGTTTCGCTGGCTGCACGCCCTGGCGTCCCGGCTTTGGCGGCGTTGTTCAGGCGCTCGGCGACATCGGGCGCGCCGGTCTGGATCAGCAACTCACCGATGTTATGCATGACCCCGCAGGTAAAGGCGATTTCAGGGTCGGCACCGGTCTGTTTCGCCAGCATCCGGCAGATCCCTGCCACCTGAAAGCTTTTCAGCCAGAACCCCTTGAGATCAAAACTCGGCCCGGCCTTGAAGGCACCGGTCACTGCCGAGGCCATGACCAGCGTGCGCAGTGTATTGAAACCCAGGCGCATGGCCGCGTCTTCGATGCTCGAGGATTCCCTCGAACCACGAAATCGCGCCGAGTTGGCCAAGCGCAATACCTTGGCCGCAATCACCGGGTCTTTTTCTATATTGCGGGCAATGCTTTCCAGGTTGGAAGCGGGATTGTCAAATTGCAGCATCAAGTCCTGAGCCACTTTGGGAATACTCGGGAGGCTATGCAAACCGTCAAAAAGTTGCTCGATACTGGGCATGGCGAGGCCATCCTGTGCAGGGCGGGGGATGATTTCAACCATAGCCAGTTTTTCCTGTTCTGCACGCTTGAGTGTCGATTGTGGGAAGGACGTCTCGACCTGCGACGAAAAAAATAATCAAGGACTCGCGGATTGCGCCGATATGGCGATACAAGCGTCTCTGTAAGGTTTCGATACTCGGATCTGCCTGGTGATTGACGCCGCGGCAGGTGTATCGGCTCCGGTTGCTGAACGGCCTGTGGGTTGTAACGTGAAATAGACGGCACCGTTGTGAAGTTTGATTGGCGATCCAGAGATCGTCCTTATTGGTTTTTTGCCGTGGAAGTATCCGCTATGAAGAGTCTGGGGTTCAGCAAGAAAATCCTTCTTGCCGCTGCATTGATTGTGGTTGTTGCGTTCAGCGTGTTCATTGTCGTCAATGACTATCGCCAGCGTCAGTCGCTCAAATCCAGCGTCAAGTCCGAGTTGCAACAACTGGGTACGCTCACCACGCAGAATATTCAGACCTGGCTGGAAAGCCGCATGCAATTGCTGCAGTCGATGTCGCAGCAAATCGCCGCGGATGGCAAGGAACTGCCACAGTTGCAGCGCGCCATTGGCCTGCCTGCCTACACCGACAGTTTTCAGCTGAGCTACTTTGGCAGCACCGACGGCGTGATGTTTTCGGTGCCGTCGGCCAATCGCCCCGCTGACTACGACCCGCGTGCGCGTGGCTGGTACAAGGCGGCACAGAATGCGCCCGGCACCATTGTGACCGAACCCTACATTGCGGCATCTTCCGGCAAGCTGGTCATGACCATGGCCACACCGGTCAAATTTCAGAATCAGTTCGTGGGCGTGGCCGGTGCTGATATCGCTCTGGACAACGTCACCAAGATCATCAACTCGCTGAACTTCGATGGCCATGGTTATGCATTTCTGGTCAGTGCCGACGGCAAGATTCTGGTGCACCCGGACAGCAAACTGGTGCTCAAGAACATCAGCGAAGCCTACCCGACCAATACGCCGAAAATTACCACCGGTGTGACTGAAATCGACTCCGGTAAGAAGCCGGAGATCATTTCCTTCACGCCTGTTCAAGGTGTTTCGACGGCCAACTGGTACGTGGCACTGGTGCTCGAGCAGGATTCCGCTTACGCCATGTTGGCCGAGTTCCGTGCCTCGGCCATCACGGCGATGGTGGTTGTGGTGGTGGTGATCATCCTGCTGCTGGGTCTGTTGATTCGAGTGTTGATGCAACCCCTGCATCAGATGGGCCGTGCGATGCGTGATATCGCTGACGGCGAGGGCGATCTGACCAAGCGTCTGGCCATCACTACGCAGGATGAATTCGGTGAACTGGCCGAATCGTTCAACCGTTTCGTCGAGCGTATTCACACCTCGATCCGTGAAGTGGCTTCGACTGCCGCGCAATTGGGCGAGGTTGCCACCCGGGTGGTCAAGGTCTCCAACGCGTCGATGGGCAACTCCGACCAGCAGTCCCACCGTACCGAAAGCGTGGCGGCGGCGATCAACGAATTGGGCGCCGCAGCCCAGGAAATCGCCCAGAATGCGGCACGCACCTCGCAGCAGTCGAGCGATGCGAGCGGCCTGGCCAGCGACGGTCAAAATGTCGTGCAGCAGACCATCAAGGCGATGAACGAGCTGTCCGGGAAGATCAGCGAGTCGTGCGTGAACATCGAAAGCCTGAATGGCAAGACCGCCAACATCGGGCAGATTCTCGAAGTAATCACCAGCATTTCCCAGCAAACCAACCTGCTGGCGCTCAACGCGGCCATCGAAGCGGCGCGTGCCGGTGAAGCAGGGCGCGGGTTCGCGGTAGTGGCCGACGAAGTACGCAATCTGGCGCACCGCACTCAGGATTCTGCCCAGCAAGTGCAGACCATGATTGAAGAGCTGCAGGTCGGCGCGCGCGACGCAGTGACCAACATGACTGAAAGCCAGCGTCAGAGCGAGGACAGCGTCGGCATCGCCAACCTGGCCGGCGAGCGTCTGAGCAGCGTGACCCGCCGCATCGAAGAGATCAACGGCATGAACCAGTCGGTCGCGGCGGCAACCGAGGAGCAGACCTCGGTGGTCGAGTCGATCAATGTCGACATCACTCACATCAACACCCTCAACCAGTTGGGCGTCGACAACCTGCGCCAGACCCTGGATGCCTGCAACTCGCTGGAAGAGCAGGCTGCGCGTCTGCAGCAACTGGTGGGCAGCTTCCGGATCTGATCCGGCTGCATCTGCGCCGCTCTGCCGTACCGGGAGCGGCTGCCTGGTCGCCGTTCGTTCTCACGCTCCTGCGTGGCAATGCAGCGGATGACGGTCACCGCTGTCCGTTGCCACACGATTGGCGACAAACTGTTATCACTTGGTCACTCGCGGTTCATGAGGCTGCAACAACACAGGTTCAGTTTGGTTGACAACCAAATGCGACCTGTCCCGGGTCGTGCACAGACCGAGAAGCCTCATGAACGAAGCCATTCATGTACAAGGCCTGAACAAGACCTTTTCCCACAAAAGCGCGCTCATTGACCTTGCGTTGTCTATACAACCCGGTGAGATGGTCGCGCTGATTGGCGCTTCCGGTTCGGGCAAGTCAACGCTGCTTCGGCATCTCGCCGGCCTGGCGTGCTGCGATCGCAGCAATGGTGGTCAGGTTCAGGTGCTTGGGCGCGAGGTTCAGTCCTCCGGCCGCCTCAACAGCCAGGTGCGACGTCTGCGCGCCGATATCGGTTATATCTTCCAGCAATTCAATCTGGTCAACCGCCTCAGCGTGCTGGACAACGTCCTGCTCGGTTGTCTGGGGCGCATGCCACGCTGGCGCGGCAGTCTGGCGCTGTTCAATAACGAGGAAAAACAGCGTGCGATGGCCGCGCTGGAAAGGGTCGGGCTGGCGGACCTTGCCGCGCAACGGGCTTCGACCCTGTCCGGCGGTCAGCAGCAGCGGGTGGCGATAGCCCGTGCCTTGACCCAGCGCGCCGAAGTGATCCTCGCCGACGAACCGATTGCCTCGCTGGACCCGGAATCGGCCCGCCGTGTCATGGAAATCCTCGCCGACATCAACCGCCGCGACGGCAAGACGGTCGTGGTGACCCTGCATCAGGTTGATTATGCCGTGCGCTATTGCCCGCGTGCGGTGGCCCTCAAGGCAGGGCGCATTCATTTCGATGGCCAGGCCCAGGACCTCAGCAAACAGTTTCTCAACGACCTCTACGGTGCAGACGCGGACGCGAGTCTGATGATCACCGAACGAAGCCGGCGCGTGCGGCAAAAAGCCAGCCTGACGCTGGCCAAGGTCTGACGTCCTTTCAACATCCCCCACCTGACATTTTCCGGAGAGCCTGCATGTTCAAGCGTATCGGTCGTCTTCTCGCCTCTGCCGCCTTGCTGACTGCCTGCGCGTTGGGCACGGTCCAGGCCGCAGAAGAAAAAGCCATCAATTTCGGCATCATGTCCACCGAGTCTTCGCAAAACCTGAAAAGCATCTGGCAGCCGTTTCTCGATGACATGAGCCGCAAGACAGGTCTCAAGGTTAACGCCACCTTCGCCTCGGACTACGCCGGCCTGATTCAGGGCATGCGCTTCAACAAGGTGGACGTGGCCTGGCTGGGCAACAAGGCGGCGATGGAAGCGGTGGACCGCTCCAACGGCGAGATCTTTGCCCAGACCTCCGCCGCCAACGGTGACGCGGGCTACTGGAGCCTGCTGATCGTGCGCAAGGACAGCCCGATCAATAACGTCGAAGACATGCTCAAGAACGCCAAGAGCCTGACCTTCGGCAACGGTGACCCGAACTCCACTTCGGGCTATCTGGTGCCAGGTTATTACGTGTTTGCGAAAAACCATGTCGATGCGTCCACCGCCTTCAAGCGCACCTTGAACTCCAGTCATGAAGTCAACGCCCTCAGTGTTGCCAAGGGGCAGCTGGACGTTGCGACCTTCAATACCGAGAGCTGGGATCGCCTGGCCGTGACTCAGCCCGACAAGGTGGAGCAACTCAAGGTGATCTGGAAATCGCCGCTGATCCCGGCCGACCCGATTGTCTGGAGCAAGGCGCTGTCGGATCAGGACAAGGCAAAGATTCGTGAATTCTTCACCAGTTACGGCAATACCGATGAAGAGAAAACCGTGCTGAAGAACATGCAGATGGGCAAGTTTCTCAAGTCCAGCGATGACCAGTTGTTGCCCATTCGCCAACTCGAACTGTTCAAGCAGCGCACCGAAGTGGTGGCCAGCACCACGCTGGACGAGCAGGAGAAAGCCGCCCGCCTCAAGGATATCGATGCCAGCCTGAGCAAGTTGCAGGAGCGCATCACCGAGCTGAACCAGAAAACCGCAGGCAGCTCCGCAGGTTGAGCCAGCCGTTCACGATCAGGAGTTCGTCATGACCACTCATGTTGCCTACACCCAGGTTGCGGGCAAACCCAACTGGTCCCGTTATCTGGGCTGGGGCCTGTTGCTCGCCGCACTGGCCTGGGCCTGGCACGGCGCAGAAATGAACCCGATGGCACTGGTTCGCGACTCGTCGAACATGGCCACATTCGCCGCCGATTTCTTCCCGCCGGACTTCCGTGAGTGGCGCAGTTACCTCAAGGAAATGCTGGTGACTATCCAGATTGCTCTGTGGGGCACGGCGCTGGCGATTGTCTGCTCGATACCGCTGGGCATTCTGTGCGCCGAGAACATCACGCCGTGGTGGATTCACCTGCCGCTGCGGCGCTGCATGGACGCTTTTCGTTCGATCAACGAGATGGTGTTTGCGATGCTGTTCGTGGTCGCCGTCGGGCTGGGGCCGTTTGCCGGGGTGCTGGCGCTGTGGATCAGCACCACCGGGGTCCTCGCCAAACTGTTCGCCGAGGCTGTCGAAGCCATAGAGCCCGGACCGGTCGAAGGCGTGCGCGCCACCGGTGCCAGCGCCTTGCAGGAAGTCATCTACGGGGTCATTCCGCAGGTCATGCCGCTGTGGATCTCCTATGCTCTATACCGGTTCGAATCCAATGTGCGCTCGGCGACCGTGGTCGGGATGGTCGGCGCAGGGGGTATCGGGGTTATCCTCTGGGAAAACATTCGCGCCTTTGCGTTCGTCCAGACCAGCGCCGTGCTGCTGGTGATCATCGTTGTGGTAAGCGTCATCGACATCATGTCGCAGCGCCTGCGCAAGCAATTCATCTGACAGAAGAGGGGTGTTCAATGAACACTTTTTTTAACCATGCAGTTGTCTAGACAACCTGAGCCGATGTATCTGGAACTGGCCGAGACGTTGCGTGACGAGCTGGCCACGTATCTGCCTGGCGATTACCTGCCGGCGGAGTTTCAGCTGGCCGAACGTTTCAGCGTCAACCGCCACACCATCCGCCGTGCGGTCGACGAGCTGGTCCGCGAGGGCAGTGTGCTGCGCCGGCAGGGCAAGGGCACTCAGGTACTGGAACGCCCATTGATCTACCCGATGCAGGCCGACAGCGCTTACAGCAAGTCGCTGTCGGCGCAAGGCATCGGGGTCGAGGCCGTGCTGCTGGTGCGCCGCGAATGCCTCGCCAGTCAGGAAGATGCGCTGCATCTCGGGCTGGAAGAGCTAGCGCCACTGATCGAGCTGCAGACCTTGCGCAAGCTGGACGGTCAGGCCATGAGTCTGATCTGCCATCGCTACAGCGCCCGTTACAGCGAGTTGCTGGCTGATTATCAGAGCGGTTCGGTGCGCCAGTACCTGGCCGAGCGCGAGTTGCCATTGAGCCGTGCGCAGAGCCTCATCGGTGCCCGCTTGCCGTCCCGCGGCGAGGCCGGGCTGCTTCTGATGCCGCGGCACATGCCTGCGCTGACGGTGTTGACGGTTTCGTGTGACCGGTCGGGGCAGCCCGTAGAGCTTTCGCGCTCGGTCAGCCGTTCTGACCGCTTCCAGTATCAAGTGGCATTCAACGCGATTGCCGACAGCCAGATGGCTGACCACCCAACGACGGACTGACCCCGAGGTGTTCCATGCAAGCATCCCCCGAAACAGCCGCACGTCAGCACTGGATGGGCGTATTGGCGCGCGCCCATGTCGATGAGCCGAGCCGCGAGCGATTGCAGCGTCACGAAGCGGCATTGCGCGACACCGATTACCAGATGATCCGCGCCCCGGAAATCGGCATGACTTTGGTGCGTGGCCGTATGGGCGGCACCGGTTCAGCTTTCAACCTCGGCGAAATGAGTGTGACGCGCTGTGTGGTGCGGTTGGCCGATGGGCGCACCGGCTACAGCTATCTGGCCGGACGCGACAAGCGCCACGCTGAACTGGCGGCGCTGGCCGACGCGCATTTGCAGGGCGCGCAGCAGGCCTGGTGGCTCTCCGAACTGATCGAGCCGCTGGCGCGTGCGCAAGCCGAGCGTCGGGCGCGCAAGGACGCCGAGGCCGCTGCCACCAAAGTCGAATTCTTTACCCTGGTCCGAGGAGAAGACTGATGAATGCCGTCCTTTTGCAACCTGCCTTCAGCGATCCGGTACTGGATGCCCAGCGCAGTTTTCGTGTCGCCCTCAAGGCGTTGTCCGGTCCGGGGGTGATTCAGACCCTGCCCAGCGCGCACCAGCCGCCGGCCTTGCAGGGTCTGGACAGTGCCACCCACGCCTTGTGCCTGGCGTTGCTGGACCTGGACACGCCAGTGTGGCTGGCGCCGGCATTCGATACCCCGGCGATTCGCGCGAACATTGCTTTTCATTGCGGCAGCCCGATTGTCACTGAGCGGCACGCAGCGCGCTTCGCGTTGCTCGATGCGTCGACGGCCCTGCAACTGCACGATTTCGATACCGGCAATGACCGCTACCCGGATCAATCCTGCACCTTGCTGATCCAGCTGCCTGGCCTGGAAGGCGGGCGGATGCTTGCCTGGAGCGGTCCCGGCATCGAGCGACAAAATTCGGTGGCTGTGCCGCTGGATGAAGGTTTCTGGGCCGCACGTGACGCGCGCAATGTCTTCCCTTGCGGGCTGGATGTGTTCTTTGTCTCGGGCAGTCGATTGCTCGGCTTGCCACGCAGCACCCGCGTGCAGGAGTGTGCCTGATGTACGTCGCAGTCAAGGGTGGCGAACAGGCCATCGATAACGCTCACCGCCTGCTGGCCAGCAGGCGTCGTGGCGACACCGGCATCGCTGAACTCGACGTCGAGCAGATCCGTCAGCAACTGCCGCTGGCGGTAGCACGGGTCATGAGCGAAGGGTCGCTGTACGACCCGCAGCTGGCTGCGCTGGCGATCAAGCAATCGGCGGGCGATCTGATCGAAGCGATCTTCCTGCTGCGCGCCTACCGCACCACGCTGACGCGCTTCTGCGCCAGCGTGCCCATCGACACCTCGAACATGCAGCTCAACCGTCGCCTGTCGGCCACGTTCAAGGACCTCCCCGGCGGCCAATTGCTCGGGCCGACCTTCGACTACACCCACCGCTTGCTGGATTTCACCTTGCTGGCCGAAGGCGAGCACCCGGGCCCGGAAGTCACCCCGCACGCCACGCTGGAGCCCTGTCCGCGAGTGCTCGGATTGCTGGCCAAGGAAGGGCTGATGAAGCCCGAAGTCGACGATGGCGAGCGCGTCGCGGACATTACCCGCGAGCCGCTGGAGTATCCGTCCAGTCGTGCCCAGCGCCTGCAGGCACTGGCGCGTGGTGATGAGGGGTTTCTGCTGGCGCTGGGTTATTCGACCCAGCGCGGTTACGGCCGCAATCACCCGTTCGCCGGGGAAATCCGTATCGGTGAGGTGGAAGTCTGGATCGAACCTGAAGAACTGGGTTTCCCGATTGTGATTGGCGACATCGAAGTCACCGAGTGCGAGATGGTCAATCAGTTCGTCGGCTCGGCCAGCGAGCCTGCGCAGTTTACCCGGGGTTACGGCCTGGCGTTCGGTAACGCGGAGCGCAAGGCGATGGGTATGGCACTGGTGGACCGTTCGCTGCGCGCCGAGGAATTCAACGAAGAGATCCTCTCACCGGCCCAGCAGGAAGAGTTCGTCCTGGCGCATTGCGACAACGTTGAAGCGGCGGGTTTCGTCTCGCACCTCAAGCTGCCGCATTACGTCGACTTCCAGTCCGAGCTGGAACTGATTCGCAAGCTGCGCAAGTCTGCACCGAAACCGGGGAGCGACCAATGACTCATGCACCGATGAATACCGCACAGCAAAGGCCTGCACGGGATGAGGCCTACAACTTCGCTTATCTGGACGAGCAGACCAAACGCATGATTCGTCGCGCCTTGCTCAAGGCGGTGGCGATCCCCGGTTACCAGGTACCGTTCGGCGGGCGCGAAATGCCGCTGCCGTATGGCTGGGGCACCGGCGGGATGCAACTGACCGCGGCGATCCTGGGCGCCGATGATGTGCTCAAGGTCATCGACCAGGGCGCTGACGACACCACCAACGCGGTTTCGATCAGGCGTTTCTTTGCCCGCACGGCCGGCATCGCCACCATCGAGCGCACGCCCGAGGCGACGGTCATCCAGACCCGTCACCGGATCCCGGAAACACCGCTGCACGCCGATCAGATCATGGTCTATCAGGTGCCGATTCCGGAACCGCTGCGTTTCATCGAGCCGTCGGAAACCGAGACCCGGACCATGCACGCGCTGGATGATTACGGCGTCATGCACGTCAAACTCTACGAGGACATCGCCACCTTCGGTCATATTGCCACCAGTTACGCTTACCCGGTGATGGTCGATGAGCGCTACGTGATGGACCCGTCGCCGATTCCCAAATTCGATAACCCCAAGCTGCACATGAGCCCGGCATTGATGCTGTTCGGTGCGGGGCGCGAAAAACGTCTGTACGCCGTGCCGCCGTATACGCAGGTGGTGAGCCTGGACTTTGAAGATCACCCGTTCGAGGTGCAGCGCTGGGAGCAGTGCTGTGCAATCTGCGGCAGCCATGATTCCTTTCTCGACGAGCTGATTCTCGACGATGCCGGGACGCAGAGCTTTGTCTGCTCCGACACCGATTACTGCGCCCAGCGCGTCAAACAGCAGGAGAACGACCGATGATCAGTGCACGTTCATTGGACCCGGCGGGCGGGCGCCTTCCCGAGGCTGTGCAGCCGCTGCTCAAGGTGCGCGGTCTGACCCGTCTGTACGGTGTGCAGAAGGGCTGTCAGGACGTCAGTTTCGATCTGTACCCCGGCGAAGTGCTGGGCATCGTTGGCGAGTCCGGCTCGGGGAAATCCACGTTGCTCTCGCTGTTGAGCGGACGTTGCCCGCCGGACCGCGGCAGCATCGACTATCGCAGCAAGGAGGGCGACTGGTTCGATTTGTACAGCGCCAGTGAGGCGCAGCGGCGCACCTTGCTGCGCACCGAGTGGGGCTTTGTCGAACAGAATCCGCGCGATGGCCTGCGCATGGGCGTCTCGGCCGGCGCCAATATCGGCGAGCGTCTGATGGCGCAGGGGGTACGCAATTATCAACAGTTGCGCGGTGCCGCGCTGGACTGGCTGACCCAGGTGGAGATCGATCCGCAGCGCATCGACGACTTGCCGCGGACTTTTTCCGGCGGCATGCAGCAGCGCCTGCAAATCGCCCGCAATCTGGTCTCCAGCCCCAGACTGGTGTTCATGGACGAACCCACCGGCGGGCTCGACGTGTCGGTGCAGGCCCGCTTGCTCGATCTGTTGCGCGGGCTGGTGCGCGAACTGGATCTGGCCGTGGTCATCGTCACCCATGATCTGGCGGTCGCGCGGCTGCTGGCTGACCGGCTGATGGTCATGCGTCGCTCGGAAGTGGTCGAAAGCGGCCTGACCGACCAGATTCTCGATGACCCGCAGCACCCGTATTCGCAACTGCTGGTGTCCTCGGTATTGCAGCCATGAGCCGCACTGCCCGAACAGCCTGTACAGAAGAGGTGAGCCCGATGACAACCTTGATCGAGGTCCGTGACCTGTCGAAAACCTTCACCCTGCATCAGCACAACGGCGTGGTCCTCAATGTGCTGCGCGGGCTGAATTTCTCGGTGCGCGCTGGCGAATGCCTGGTGCTCAGCGGGCAATCCGGCGCGGGCAAAAGCACGCTGCTGCGCACCCTGTACGGCAATTATCTGCCTGCCGCCGGCAGCATTCGCGTGCAGCATGAAGGCGAGTGGACCGAACTGGTCGGCGCAACCCCGCGCCAGGTGCTTGAGGTACGACGCAAGACACTCGGCTACGTCAGCCAGTTCTTGCGCGTGATTCCGCGTGTGTCCAGCCTGGACGTGGTCATGGAACCGGCCCTGGCGCGCGGCTGGTCCCGTGAGCAGGCGCAGGAGCGCGCGCAACTGCTGCTGGGGCGGCTGAACATTCCGCAGCGTTTGTGGCCGCTGGCGCCCAGTACGTTTTCCGGTGGCGAACAGCAGCGCATCAACATCGCGCGCGCGTTCATGGTGCCTTGGCCGGTGCTGCTGCTCGACGAACCGACTGCGTCGCTGGACGACGCCAACCGCCGGGTGGTGCTGGAACTGGTCGACGAGGCCAAACGGGCCGGTGCCGCCCTGATCGGTATTTTCCATGATCGCGACGCCCGCGAGGCAGTCGCCAATCGTCAACTCGACATGACCCCGGTGGACCTCACCGCCAAGGAATTGCTGCAATGCTGAACGAACAGGTTTTCAGTAACGCCCGCGTGGTGACGGCCGAACAGGTATTCACTGGCACTGTAGTGGTCCGAGACGGCCTGATTGCCGAGGTCGAGAGTGGATGCAGCCAGTTGAGTCAGGCTCAGGACATGCAGGGCGATTACCTGCTGCCGGGGTTGGTGGAATTGCACACCGACAACCTGGAAAAGCACCTGTCGCCGCGTCCGGGTGTCGACTGGCCGTCGATGTCGGCGGTGATCAGCCACGATGCGCAAATCGTCGCGGCAGGCATCACCACGGTGTTCGACGCGCTGTCGATCGGCGACATCAACCCCAAAGGCAAGCGCATGCAGCAATTGCCCGCCATGCTGCAGGCGATTGCCGACGCCAATGCGGCAGGCCTGACCCGCGCCGAGCACGTGCTGCACTTGCGCTGTGAGGTCAGTCACCCGGATACCTTGAGCGTGTTTCGCGATCTGGTGGACCAGCCACTGGTGCAACTGGTCTCGGTGATGGACCACGCGCCCGGCCAGCGTCAGTTTGCCCTGGAGTCCAAGTACCGCGAGTACTACATGGGCAAGTACCACATGAACAACGAGGAAATGGACCGCTTCATCGTTGAACAGGTGGCCAACTCCAACGAGTACGCCGACCGCTACCGGCGTGCGATCGTCGAACTGTGCCTGGCGCGCGGCCTGTCGATTGCCAGTCACGACGATGCAACCATGGCGCATGTCGAGGAGTCGGCGGGTTTCGGCATGAACATCGCCGAGTTCCCGACCACGCTCGAAGCGGCCCGTGGCTGTCGGCAACTGGGCATGAGCGTGTTGATGGGCGCACCGAACATCGTGCGCGGCGGCTCGCACTCCGGTAACGTGGCGGCAGCATCGCTGGCCCGTGACGGGTTGCTGGATATTCTGTCCAGCGATTACTACCCGGCCAGCCTGTTGCAGTCTGCATTCATGCTCGCCGCTCAGGACAACGCATGTGATCTGCCGCAGGCGGTCAACATGGTCAGCCGCACGCCGGCCGTGGCTGCCGGGTTGGCGGATCGTGGTGAAATACGTGTGGGGCTGCGCGCTGATCTGATCCAGGCGCGTGATCATGCCGGCCTGCCGGTTATCGACAAGGTCTGGCGACAAGGCAAGAGGGTGTTTTGATGGTTGGCAGGTTGATCTATCTCATCGGGCCGTCCGGATCAGGCAAGGACAGCCTGCTGGACGCGGCCCGGGATACCCTGGCGCGACGCGATTGCCGTATCGTTCGGCGGGTGATCACCCGTTCCGCCGAAGCGGTGGGCGAGGCGGCGCAGGCGGTGACTGCCGAGCAGTTCGAGCAGATGCGCGAGCGAGGCGCGTTCGCCTTGAGCTGGCAGGCCAATGGTCTGCACTACGGCATTCCCGTCGAGATCGATCAGTGGCTGCTGGAAGGCCATGACGTCCTGATCAACGGCTCCCGGGCGCATCTGCAAAAGGCGCAGGCGCGCTATCCCACGCTGCTGGCGGTGTTGCTGACGGTCAATCAGGAGGTGTTGCGCAAGCGCCTGCTGGCGCGCAACCGGGAAAGCCTTGCGGAAATCGAGGAGCGCCTTGCGCGCAACTCGCGCTTTGCCGGAGATTTGCTGGCGAGCAATCCGCAGGTCTTCCCGCTGGATAATTCCGCTGATCTGCAACACACCGTTGCCACGCTGCTCGGCTTGCTCGACAAGCGTCACGCATGCGCCTGACCCTGCTGGGCACCGGTGATGCCCGACAGGTGCCGGTCTACGGTTGTCAGTGCGTGGCGTGTGCTGCCGCGCGTGCCGACCATGATCTGCGCCGCTTGCCGTGCAGCGCGCTGATCGAGTGCGCCGACCAGCGCTGGTTGATCGACAGCGGCCTGACCGACCTCACCGAGCGTTTCCCACCGCGCAGCCTGAGCGGGATTCTGCAGACGCACTACCACGCCGACCATGCTCAGGGATTGTTGCACCTGCGCTGGGGCCAGGGGCTGGTGATTCCGGTCCACGGCCCGGCGGATCCGGAAGGCCTGGCCGACCTCTACAAACACCCCGGTATTCTGGATTTCAGCCAGCCATTCGCCGCATTCGAACGCCGTGCACTGGGCGCGCTGCAGGTCACAGCGCTGCCACTGGCGCACTCAAAGCCTACGTTCGGCTACCTGTTCGAAGGTGAAGGGCAACGTTTTGCCTACCTGACCGACACCGTCGGCCTGCCCGACGACACCCGCGAGTATCTGCAACGTGCGCCGCTGGACCTGCTGGTGCTTGACTGCTCCATGCCTCCACAGCCTCAGCCGCCGCGTAATCACAATGACCTGACCCTGGCGCTGCAAACCATCGAGTGGCTACGACCGGGCAGGGCGGTGCTGACGCATGTCGGCCATACGCTGGATGCGTGGTTGATGGGGCGAGCGGGGCAATTGCCTGATCAAGTGTTCGTCGGTCAGGACGGGATGACCCTGTAGAACGCTGGCGCGAAAATTCTGTTCGCTGATCGCCCGCAATCCTGTGCGCTAGACGCATCACGGCTTTGACCCGCTCTGTCAGTGACCTGAATCTGCCTGATGTCGCTCGGCCATGATCCTTTTACATACCGGGCAGGCTGCGACAATTTGTCTTAATGAACCGTTTAGTACATTCTGCGCGCCTGTGAAAATCCGACAGGTTTGAAAAATGACAAATGCGCAAAATACAGGGGCAGTCGGCAGGTTTCTGCTGCCTGGACTGGGTGGGGTGATCGCCTTGATCGGACTCGGGCTGGCAGGTGGCGGTGGCTATCTGGTAGCGCTTGGCGGGAGCTGGTTCTTCCTGCTGATGGGCCTGGCGATGCTGGTCAGTGGTGTACTGATCGCCGCCCGCAAGCCCAAAGGTGCCTTGCTGTATGGCATTGCCCTGATACTGACCGCCATCTGGGCTGTCTGGGATGCAGGCCTGCATTACTGGCCGCTGGTTTCCCGAGTATTGACCTTCGCCGTCATCGGCCTGGTGGTGGCACTGATCTATCCGACACTGGTTCGCGCCTCGGGTGCTCAGGCAGGGCACGGTGCCTATGGCCTGGCCGGTCTGTTGGCCATTGGTGTTGTAGCGACCATCGGTTATATGTTCGTCCCGAGCCATGTGGTCAGCGCCGCCAGCGTGCCTGATGTGGTTCCGGTGGCTCCGGGCTCCGAGCAGAAGAATTGGGCGCACTGGGGCAACACTCCGGCAGGCAACCGTTTTGCCGCTCTGGATCAGATCAACAAAAGCAACGTCGACAAGCTGCAGGTCGCCTGGACCTTTCATACCGGCGACATCCCGCAAAGTACCGGGGCCGGCGCAGAGGACCAGAACACCCCGCTGCAGATCGGCGACACGGTTTACACCTGCACCGCTTACGGTAAGGTCTTCGCACTCGATGCAGATACCGGCACACAGCGCTGGAAGTTCGATCCTCAGGGCAGTGCGCCCAACTGGCAGCGTTGCCGAGGCCTAGGCTACTTCGCGGCACCTGTCGCCGAAGCAGCGACAGCCAATGCGCCGGCACCATCAGTCTCAGGCGCATGCGTCGCGCGCGTGTTCCTGCCGACCGGCGACGCGCGTCTGATCGCACTCGACGCCAAGACCGGCGAGACCTGCAAGGACTTCGGCAATCAAGGCGTGGTCGACCTGAAAACCGATATGGGCGAGGTCAAGGAGGGCTACTACCAGCAAACCTCGACGCCACTGGTAGCGGGCAATGTGGTGGTTGTCGGTGGTCGTGTTGCCGACAACTTCTCTACCGGTGAGCCTCCGGGCGTAGTACGCGCCTACGACGTGCACACGGGTGAGTTGGTCTGGGCGTGGGATCCGGGTAACCCGAATACCACCAAACGTCCGCCCGCAGGCGAAACCTATACCCGTGGCACGCCGAACGTCTGGTCGGCCATGTCCTACGATGACAAGCTTGGCCTGATCTACTTGCCGACCGGTAACGCAACACCCGACTTCTTCGGCGGGACGCGTACCGAGCAGGATGACAAGTGGTCCTCGTCAGTCGTGGCGGTCGACGTCAAGACCGGCCAGGTGCGCTGGAACTTCCAGATGACTCACCACGATCTGTGGGACTTCGACATCCCGGCGCAGCCGTTGCTGTATGACATTCCAGATGGCAAGGGCGGTACCCAGCCGGCATTGGCACAAGTTACCAAGCAGGGCGAGATCTTCCTGCTCAACCGCGAAACCGGCGTGCCGATCTCGCGGGTCGAGGAACGCCCTGTGCCGCAAGGTAACGTGCCGGGCGAGCGCTATTCGCCGACCCAGCCGTTCTCGGTGGACATGCCTTCGATCGGCAACCAGACCCTGAAAGAGTCGGACATGTGGGGCGCCACGGCATTCGATCAGTTGATGTGCCGGATCGCCTTCAAAGGCATGCGTCACGAGGGTGTCTACACGCCACCTGGGCTAGACCCGGCGTTGCAGTTCCCGGGTTCGCTGGGTGGCATGAACTGGGGCAGTGTCTCGGTTGACCCGACCAACAGCTACATGTTCGTCAATGACATGCGCCTGGGCCTGGCCAACTACATGATCCCGCGCGACAAGATCGCCGCCGGTGCCAGCGGTATCGAAATGGGTGTTGTGCCACAGACCGGTACTCCTTTCGGGGCCATGCGTCAGCGTTTCCTGTCTGCCGTCGGCATTCCCTGCCAGGCACCGCCGTTCGGCACCATGTCGGCGATTGACCTGAAAACCAAGAAACTGATGTGGCAGGTTCCGGTCGGTACCGTGAAGGACACAGGCCCGATGGGCATTCGCATGGGCCTGCCGATTCCGATCGGTATGCCGACGCTGGGTGCCTCGTTGTCCACCCAGTCGGGCTTGCTGTTCTTCGCCGGTACGCAGGATTTCTACCTGCGCGCTTTCGACAGCGGCAACGGCAATGAAATCTGGAAGGCACGTCTGCCAGTCGGCAGCCAATCCGGCCCGATGACCTATGTATCGCCCAAGACCGGCAGGCAGTACATCCTGCTCACTGCCGGCGGTGCCCGCCAATCGCCGGATCGTGGCGATTACGTGATTGCCTACGCGTTGCCCAAGTAACGCATATCACCTCTGAGGGGCAGATGCTGCCCCTCAGCCTTTTTTACATCGCCCCAATCTCTGGCTTGCCCGTTCTCGACCCGCCATAAATCGGCGGATGCGTGACGATGTGGGTCAGGTCGACCGCCGAGGCCAGCAGTTTTTGCAGGTCGGGACGCGGACGTGACAGGCGTGGATCATTCAGCGTTGCCTGCTCGATCGCGTCAGCGCAGGCCAGCAGTTTCGCATCGCCACGAAATCCGCCGATCACCTGCAGCCCGAACGGCATACCGTTGTGGTCGGCGCCGCAGGGCAGGGACAGCGCCGGATTGGTGGTCAGGGTGATGGTGTAGCACAGCGCCAGCCAGCGATAGTAATTGTCCAGGGGCACGCCATTGACTTCGCGCAGGTACAGCTCGCTCCAGGGGAAGGGCGAGACTGGCGTGGTGGGCGCGAGGATCAGGTCGTAGTGTTCGAATTGTTTCTGAAAGCCGCGAAAGATCCGGCTTTGCTCGCCATGCGCCTTGACGCAGTCCTGCAGCGACATCGCGGCACCCATGTCGAAATTGGCGCGGGTGTTGGGCCCCAGTGCATCAGGGTCGCGGTCGTGAGCGTCCTGCAGCCCGGCGACGAAGGCTTCGGCACGCAGGACGTCGAAGGTGCGATGGGCGCTGGTCAGATTCAGGTCGACGGCTTCGCAGGACTTGAACAGCGATTTCAGGGCGCTGATCTTTTCCCGAAAGACGGCACGGATCCTGTCATCCACAGCACACGCGCCGAAGTCTTCGCTGTAGCCGACACGCAGCTGGCTGAGGTCGATCGGGCGCGGTGCGAACTCGTCAGCGGCGATGGCATAACTCAATGGGTCGGACTGCCCCAGCCCGGCGCTGGCGCGCAGTTGCAGCAGGGTATCGGCAACATTGCGGCCCATGGGGCCTACCACTGAAATCGGTGTCCAGCCGAGCTTCTTGCGTTCACTCGGCACCAGCCCTGGTGAAGGACGCAGGCCGACGATACCGCACAGCGCCGCGGGAATGCGCAGCGAACCGCCGGTGTCCGAGCCGCTGCACAACGGCACCATGTCGACGGCCAGTGCGGCGGCGGATCCACCCGAGGAACCGCCGGCATTCAGTTCAGGATTGAACGGGTTACCGGTCGCGCCCCACACCACATTGCGGGTATTGGCGCCTGCGCCCAGCTCCGGAACATTGGTCTTGCCGACCATGATTGCCCCGGCTGCACGCAGGCGCGCGACGAACAGGTTGTCCTGCGCGGGAATGTTGTCGCGAAACAGTTGCGAGCCGTAGGTGGTGAGGACCCCGGCGGTTTCTTCCAGGTCCTTGATGCCGATTGGCAGGCCATGCAGCAGCCCCAGCGGTTCGCCCTGCATGACGGCATGTTCGGCCAGCAGTGCCTCGTCGCGGGCGCGCTCGAAACAGGTCGCGGCGAACGCGTTGATCTTCAGGTTCAGGCTTTCAATCCGCTCGATACAGGCGTCCAGCAATTCCACCGGAGAGAGCTGTTTGTTGCCGATCAGCGCACGCAGTTCGGTGGCAGATTTACCGAGCAGCTCGGACGATTTTTGCATGGAGTGTTCTCCCGAATGTCATCGTTCCGCACGCTCCGCGTGGGAATGCATTTCGTGACGCTCTGCGTCACACATCTGCGTCGCGCCTCTTTTTCCAGATTGGGCGCACGTGGGCAGTCTCTTCAAACATCCCCCAACGCCAGTATCGTCGCGACCAGCGCCTGGCCTCTGGGCACCAGGGTGTTCAGTTCCAGGTACTCGCGGTCGGTGTGGACCTTGCCGCCCACCGGGCCGAGGCCGCACAGGGTCGGGATCCCGAGGCTGGCGGTAAAACCCGAGTCGGCGCAGCCTCCGGTGAATTCGCCCTCCACGCTGAAACCCAGTTCCTGCGCGAGGTCCTGATAAATACTCAGCAAATCGGTGCTGTGCCGGGATTCCATCGGCAGGAAGGTGGTGGCTTCCAGCAGTCTGGTTGACGTGCCGGGCAGTTCCTCTTCGGCGACGATCGCCTGCACGGCTGCAAGTATTTCCGCCCATTGGCGAAGCTCGACAAAACGCACATCGAGCTTCGCCGTGGCGCTGGGCGCTACCGTATTGCTGGAGGTACCGCCGGAGATCAGCCCGACATTGGTGGTGATGCCCGCTGCGTAATCAGTCAATGCATGCAACTTGATCACCTTGTGCGCCAGCGCCTGGATGGCACTGGCACCGTCGGCATGATTGACCCCCGAATGCGCTGCGCGGCCGCTGACTTCGATGATCAACGTGGCACCGCCTTTGCGCGCGCTGACCACATTGCCGCTGGCGCGGCCCGGCTCGGGGTTGAGCACTGCGCGCGCCTGGCGGGCGTAGTGTTCGATGTGGCTGCGAGCGCTGGCGGAGCCGATTTCCTCGTCGCCGGTATACAGAATCTGCACCGGGAACGGCAGCGGACCTGCGCGTTTCAAGGCCTTCAGCGCAAAGCAGTTGAGCACCAGTCCGCCTTTCATGTCGGCCACGCCAGGGCCGTAGGCTAGCTCACTGTCTTTTGTGTAGCCGCGTGTTGTAGTGGTGCCCTTGGGGAATACGGTGTCGCGGTGACCCAGCAACAACACCGGCTTGCCGGGGCCACCGGGCAACTCGGCGAGCAGTACATCGCCAAACCCTTCGACCGGGATGCGTGTGACGTCGATACCATCGACCTGCAACTGCTCGACAAGCAGCTCACCGACTGCGTCGACGCCGACCTTGTCGTAGCTGTTGGAATCGGTATCGACCAGGCGCTGCAGCAGCGCTTCCATCGCCTCATATTGCTCGGCCAGCCACGCGGTGGCGTGCAGTTGTGCCTCATTCATTCACTCAGCTCCTGTGCCCGCTGCTCCCGGGTCAGTCGTGCGCCGTCCGTGCCCAGGTCCCAGAACAGTCCGGCCATGATTTGCAGGCTTTCCTTGACCACCGGAGCCAGCAAGTGCTCATCAGGCGCATGCTGCGAGCACGCCGGGTATGAGTGTGGCACCCAGACCGTCGGCAGGCCCAGCACTTCAGCGAACACGTCATTGGGCAGCGAACCGCCCAGATTGGGCAGCAGTGCGGGTTTCTTGCCCGTGGTGGTGGCCAGCGAATCCAGCGCCCAGCCAACCCACGGGCTGTCCGGCGACAGGCGCGTGGCGTGCATCACGTCCATACGCGTCTGCCTGACCTCGACACGATCGAAGCCGTGGGCATCGAGGTGCGCGCGCACCGCGGGGATGAATGCGTTGTAATCGCTGTCGACCACAAAGCGAATGTGACACAACGCGTGAGCCTTGCCGGGAATGGCGTGTACCGGGGCGTCCGGGTTGCCGGTCTTGAAGGCGAGGACGTCGAGGGTGTTCCAGCCGAAGACTTTTTCGCTGAGCGACAGCGCCGGGTTGCCCCAGTCGGCGTCGATGTCCGGATCGCCGGGGCCGCCGCCGACCTCGATATCCGCCAACGCGGCCTTCACAGCGTCGGGAATGGCTTTGGGCATCAGCCCCGCGACTTTCACCCGGCCATGCTCATCGACCATGCTGGCGATGGCATTGGCCAGAATGATCCCCGGGTTGGCCAGCAGGCCGCCCCAGTTGCCGGAATGGTGCGCGCCTTCGCGCAGGTTTACCGTCAGCTCGAAGTTGAACACCCCGCGCGAGCCGAGAAACAGGGTAGGGCGTGCCGCTGCGAGGCGCGGGCCATCGGAGGCGATAAAGATGTCGGCGGCGAGCTCTTCGGCGTGGGCCTGGCAGAACGCGCTGAGGCCGGGAGAGCCATCTTCTTCGCCCATTTCCAGAAGCAGTTTGACGTTGAAGCCCAGCTTGCCATCGCGAGCCTTGAGGGTCTGCTCCAGTGCCGTCAGGTTGATCAGGTGCTGGCCCTTGTTGTCAGCGGTGCCGCGCCCGTACCAGCGCTCGCCACGCTCAATCACCTGCCACGGCGACAGGCCGGTCTGCCACTGCGCGTCATACCCGCGAACCACGTCGCCGTGGCCGTAACTGAGCAGCGTTGGCAGTTCAGCGGCTTCGATGCGCGTGGCGATCATCAGCGGGCCACGTCCGGCGACCGGGTTGTCATGCACGGTAACGCTGAAACCCAGACGCTCGACATGCGGCGTGATGAACTCATGAAGATAACGATACAGCTCGGGCAGGCTCTCGGCCTCCTGGCTCTGGGTCGGGTAGGCAACGCTTTTGCCGAGCAGGGCGAAAAAGGCGCCGTTGTCGAACTGTTCAGTGACGTTTTCGATGGCGTGCGAACGGCTACTCATGAGGGCATCTGCTCCAGAGGTTTCGAGGTGTCGTGCAGGTGGCAGCGAACGGTTCCGCCTTCCATGCGGCCAATGGCCGGGGCTTTTTCCTTGCACACCGGCATGCACGCCGGGCAGCGTGGATGAAAGGCACAGCCGGACGGCGGCGACATGGGGTTGGGAAAGGTGCCGTGCAAACCCAGATCGGGAATCCCCAGATGCGGGTCCGGGGTCAGCACCGAGTCCAGCAACGCCTGGGTGTAGGGATGGCCGGGCCGGGCGAACAATGATTCGCGGCTGCGCTCTTCAACGATCCGCCCCAGGTACATGACCGCCACGCGGTCGGCCAGATGTTCGATGACGGCCAGGTTGTGGCTGATCAGCAGGTAAGTCAGGCCGAATTCCTGTTTGAGCTCCTGCAACAGATTGAGAATCTGTGCCTGCACCGAAACGTCCAGCGCCGAAGTCGGCTCGTCGCAGATCAGCACATCCGGGCGCATCACCAGCGCCCGGGCAATCGCCACACGCTGACGCTGACCACCGGAAAGCTGGCTCGGGTAACTGTCGATCACGCGTTTGGGCAAGCCGACCACATCCATCATCGCTTCGGCGCGCTGGCGACGTTCGGCCGCGGTGCCGATGCCATGCACGATCAGCGGCAGCGTGACGATCTCGCGCAGGTTCTTGCGTGGGTTGAGTGACGAGTAGGGGTCCTGAAAGATCGGCTGAATGCGCCGCGCCATCTCCTTGCGGTCGGTGCCGGCGAGGTGCTTGCCGTTGACCAGTACGTCGCCGCTGCTGGGCGCAAGCAGCCCCAGCAGCATCTTCGCCAGGGTACTTTTACCGCAGCCCGATTCGCCGACCAGCCCGAGTGTTTCGCCACGCATCAGGCGTAGCGACACACCATCGACGGCTTTGAGCGTGGCATCGGGTTTGAAAAAACCACGACTGATGCTGAATTCGCGGCGTATATCGCACAGTTCCAGCGCGATGTCTTTCTTGACGCTGGCAGTCGGAACCTGTTTCACGGCGGTATTCATGACGGTACGCCCTCACGGTGAAACACAGGTTCGGCGCCCGCTGCGGCAAACAGGCAGCGAGTCATGTGGTTGTGGCTATTGATCGGCGGGATGTCGTCGGCACAGGCGGGGATCGCCTGCGGGCAGCGATTGCGAAATGCGCAGCCGTGTTGCTCGCCCACCAGGCTGGGCACCAGCCCCGGAATCGACCCCAGCGGCTGGCCCGGCTGAGTGCGTCCGGGGATCGGTATGCTCGCCAGCAAGCCGCGGGTATAGGGGTGTTGCGGGTTCTCGAACAACTCGATGGCCGGGGCGGTCTCGACGATCTGTCCGGCGTACATCACCGCGACCCGGTCGGCGATACGTGCCACCAGCCCCAGGTCGTGGGTGATGAAGATCACGGCCAGACCCAGCTCCTTCTGGATGTCGCGGATCAGGCGCAGGATCTGCGCCTGAATGGTCACGTCCAGCGCAGTGGTCGGCTCGTCGGCGATGATCACGTCCGGCTCGCACATCAGGGCCATGGCGATGATCACCCGCTGGCGCAGGCCGCCCGACAGTTGATGCGGATACTGGCGCAAACGCTCGCCCGCGTTGCTGATCCCGACTTTCTCGAGCATTTGCGCGGCGCGCTGCAGGGCCTCCTTGCGCGACACCTTGCGGTGTCGGGTGAGCACTTCGCTGAGCTGATCGCCAATGCTGTAGGCCGGGTTCAGCGAGGTCATGGGCTCCTGAAAGATCATCGCCAGGCGGTTGCCGCGCAGGTCGCACATCTGCCGCTCGCTCTGGGTCAGCATGTCGATGCCGTCCAGGCTCAGCGTCGTTGCGGTACGTCGGGCCTTGCGCGGCAGCAGGTCCATGAGTGCCAGCGAAGTCAGGGATTTGCCGCAGCCGGACTCGCCGACGATGCACAGCATTTCGCCGCGCTCGACCTGGAAATCCAGGCCGCGCACTGCGTGCAGCGTGTCTTGGCCGAGAGGGATCTCGACACGCAGGTTTTCAACATGCAAAAGCGCCATGTGCGTATCTCCTCTGTCAGTTGCGCCCGTCGGGCAGGATCAGGTCGCGCAGGCCGTCACCGACCAGATTGATGCCCAGCACCAGCACCATCAGGGCGACGCCGGGAATGGCGATGACCCAAGGGGAAAAGAACATGTACGGTTTGCCCTCGGCGATCATCAGCCCCCAGGAAGGAATGGGCGGCTGCACGCCGACTCCGAGAAACGACAGCGCTGACTCAAGGAGGATCGCGTGAGCCATTTCCAGCGTAGCGACGACGATCAGCGCACCGACCAGATTGGGCAGGATTTCGCTGGCCAGAATGCGCAGCGTCGAGCAACCCAGGGCCTGGGCCGAGGCGACGTATTCAGCGTCGCGAATCTGCTGCACGGCAGCGCGCACCACCACGGCAAAGCGGTCCCAGAGCAGGCAGCCAAGCAGTACGATCACCACTTTCAGCGAGCCACCGATCAGCGACGCGGAGGCCAGCGCGATCATCACCACCGGCATCGCCAGGCGTGTGGTGATCAGGTAGCTGATCAGTGCATCGGTCTTGCCGCCAAAGTAACCGGCCAACAGGCCCATGATGGTGCCGATGATTCCGGAGATCAGCGCGGCCGATAAGCCGATAAACAGCGAGATGCGTGCGCCGTAGAGCAGGCGTGACAGGTAATCGCGGCCCAGTTTGTCGGTGCCCAGCACGTAGTCCCAGGTGCCGTTGGCCATCCACACCGGCGGTTTCATGCGCAGCATCACGTCCTGCGCATAAGGGTCGTAGGGGGCCAGCCAGGGCGCGAACAGGGCGCCGAGCATGATGACCAGCAGCAGTACCGCGCCGATGGCGAAGCCGCGATGCGCAAAGCTGCTGCGCAATGTGCGCCAGACGCTGCGCGCCGGAGGCTGATAATCGTTGATCAGCAGCGGCGATGAGGTGGTTGTGCTCATGGGGCCTCCTATTTCACGCGGATGCGCGGGTCGAGCAGTGCGTTGAGCACGTCGGCCAGCAGGGTGAGGACGATGTAGATCACTGCGATCAACAGCACGACCGCCTGCACCACCGGGAAGTCGTCACGGGCAATCGCGTCCCAGGCCAGTTGGCCAATGCCCTGCAGCGAGAAAACCGTCTCGATGACCACCGAACCGCCGAGCATGAAACCGAATTCCACGGCGGCGAGGGCCACCACCGGAATCAGCGCGTTGCGCAGCGCATGCTTGAACAGCACGGTGGCAGGGCGCAGGCCCTTGGCCCGCGCGGTGCGGATGTAATCGGAGTTGAGCACGTCGAGCATGCCCGCACGGGTCAGGCGCATGATCGCCGGCGTGGCGTAATAACCGAGGGCGATGGCCGGCATCACGAAGTGCGCCCAGGTCGAATTGCCTGACACCGGTAGCCATTTCAGGGTGACCGAAAACACCACGATCAGCATCAGCGCGAACCAGAAACTCGGCATCGCCTGACCCAGTACTGCGATGCTCAGTGCCAGGCGATCAATCCACGTGTCGCGTTTCACCGCGGCCAGCACACCCAGCGGAATGGCGATCAGCAGCGCAATACTCAGGGCCATCGCACCCAGCCCGAGGGTGATCGACAGGCGCGAGGCGATCAGGTTGTAGACCGACTCCTGAAAGAAGAACGAGTCGCCCAGATCGAGGCGCACCACGTCGGCCAGCCATTCGAAATACTGCGTCACCAAGGGCTTGTTGAGGCCGTACTGCACCCGGATCTGTTCGATCTGCTCGCTGCTGGCTTCCGGCCCGCCGATGGCAGTGGCCAGATCGCCGGACAGGTGCAGCAGGGAAAAGCTGATCACCGACACGGTAATCGCTACGCATAGGGCAATGCCCAGGCGGCGCAAGAGAAATCCGAACATGGCAAGTGACCTTGTGTTCAGGGAGTGACGGGGTGGCTGAACCTGCTGCAAGACGCGTCATGCGCCTCACAGCCAGGTTCGCCGACTGGCCTGGGCAAGCGCTTATTTCCAGCTCGACAGCACGAAGCGCGGCAGCTCGTCCGGGTAAGGCTTGAAGTTCAAGTCCGAGACGTAGGCGTAGTTCATCGAGTAGTTGAACAGCGGCGCCCAGTAAGCCTGCTCGCTGATGCGCTGCAACGCCTTGCGGTAGTTGTCCTTGCGCACCTGCGGGTCCAGCGCGTTGTCGGCGGTCTGCAGCCAACTCTGGACTTGCGGGTCCTTGATGTTGTCGTCGGGGTTGCCCTTGAACCAGGTGCCGGCCGACGCCGAGGTGTCGAGGATCGAGAACGAGCCCCAGGCCTGGAACGACATCGGTACTTTGCCGCCGCGCTGCTGATCACGCAGGGCGGCGTACTTCAGGTAGCGCAGCTTGGCGTTGATGCCCACGGCGCGCAGGTTGCCGATGATGGCCTCCACGTAATCGCGGTCGCGGTAGGCGAAGATTTCGGTCTCAAAGCCGTTCGGGTAGCCGGCTTCGGCGAGCAGCGCCTTGGCCTTTGCCGGGTCGTAGTTGTAGACCGTGGCGGCGGTGGTGTCACAACCGAACTGGCCAGGGTAGCAGGCGACTTGCAACGGCTTGCTTTCGCCGCCGACCAGTTGCGAAGCCAGGCCGTCACGGTTGATCGCGTGGTTGATCGCCTGGCGCACCTTCAGGTGTTTCATCGGCGAATCGGCGCTGGAGGTGCCGCGCGCATCCAGAATCAGAAAACCTATACGCATGGTCGCGCCGCTGGTGACCACCAGATTGGGCATGCCCTTGAGGTTTTCCGCCTGATCCGGTGCAACCCGCCAGATCCAGTCGACGCCACCGGTCATCAGCTCGGCCAGACGCGTTTCGGCATCGGCGATCACCCGGAAGTTGATGTGCCCGATCTTTGGCTGACCCTGCGGGCTGTCCTTGAAGTAGTCCGGGTTCTTGTCCATCTTCACGCCTTCGCCGGTGGCGATGGCCGTCACCTTGTAAGGCCCGGTGCCGACCGGTTTACGGCTGAAGCCTGCCAGCCCGACTTCTTCGAAATATTTTTTCGGGAACATCGGTACGGCGTTGGAGAGGTATTCCAGCGCAGGCGGGAAGGGCTTTTTCAGGTGCAGACGAACGCTGTAATCACCCAGTTTTTCGGCGCTCTTGATCCAGTCGACGTTTTGTACCGTGACCACCTTGGACTCGGGAGACACCACATAATTGAGGGTGAACACCACGTCATCTGCAGTAAACGGGTCGCCGTTGTGAAACTTCACGCCATGGCGCAGCTGGAAATCGATGGTCGTATCGTCGACCTGTTTCCAGCTGGTGGCGAGCATCGGTTGGTACTCGCCATTGTCCGGGTTGCGATAGACCAGGTTGTCCCAGATCAGGCGACCGAGGATCACGCCTTCGCGCAAATCGTTGTGATAGGGGCTGATGTTTTCCGGTTCGCTGTCCGAGGCGTAGACCAGTGTGTCGTCAGCCTTGCCGGCCAGGACGGAGAAACTGCTGAACAGGCTCAATAGCGCGATGCTGCGAGCGAAACCCTTGATTCCCATGCCGTCGTCTCCAAAAGGCAAAGTGGATGTATCAAAGGGCAGTGGGTCGCAAATGCGAGAAGGAGGAAGCAACGAGGCCGCAGTGTTCTTTTGATTGGGTTGTTTTGATGAATTGCGCCTCGACACGACTCTAGGCAAAGCGTATCAATGCCACAAGCACAATATTTCGAACCTTTCATTGCTGAAAAGGCAACGCAGGAGCATTGATGCAACTCTACGGCGTACAGTCCACGGCCTTGCGCTACTTCCTCGAAGTGGCGCGGTGCGGATCGATCAGCGAAGCCTCGATCCGCCTCAATGTCGCGTCTTCGGCGGTCAGTCGGCAGATCAGCAAACTGGAGCGAGAGCTGGATGCGGTGCTCTTCGAGCGTCAGGCGCGCGGCATGATGCTCAGCGAGGCGGGCGTTCGCCTGGCGGCCTATGCACGCAAATCACAGCTTGAGGCCGAGCAGGTGGTACTGGAAATTACCGAGCTGCAAGGCTTGCAGCGTGGGCATGTGCGCATCGCCTGCTCCGAGGGCTTTGCCCTGGATTTTCTGCCGCAGTGCATTGCGCGGTTTCGGCGGCAGTATCAGGGCATCCATTTCTCGATGGAGGTCTGTGCCCCGGCGCAGGCCACCGAACGGGTGCGCTCGGGCGACGCTGACCTGTGCCTGACCTTCAGCCTGACGCCGCAGAACGAGATCAAGGTCGAGCACATCCACAGCGGCGCGATCTGCGCAGTGGTCAGTCATAACCATCCGCTGGCCGCCCGCAAGGAGGTCACGCTGGCTGAGCTGCAACCTTACGCCATCGCCCTGACCAACACCGACACGACCTTGCGCCAGTTGTTCGATATCTGCTGCGGCGTGCAGGGCCTGCTGTTCGATCCGGTGCTGACCAGCAACTACATCGGCGCCTTGCTGCGGTTTGTTCGGGAGGAGGGCGGGATCAGCCTGTCCAGCGAGATGACACTCGACAAACGCGCCCATGAAAAACAGCTCAAATCGCTGCCGATCAGTGACGATGGCATGAAGGCACGGCGTATCGAGTTGCAAAGCATGGCCGGGCGCAACCTTCCCGCTGCAGTTGCTGCCTTCCGGGATTTTCTGATCGAGGAACTGGCAAAGACCTGAGCCGCTGGCGGTATTGCGGGAGCGCTGTGTGGAGTGAGTAACCTTTGGTTGATGAAGTTCGCAAGCATGATGTTATAGTGTAACGAATTTATGGCCGTGCACTGCACGGCTGTGAACCGCCAACATCAGGCTTCGCCCGCGTGGTGAAGTTCGCCAACGAGACGAACGACGCACATGAACAAACCTCTCCCGGATGTTGCCCTGACGGAAATTTCCCCGGCGCTGGTGTCACTCGACTGGGTCGGCATGCAAGGTGTGGAAGTGCCGATCAGACTGGCTGAAGCAAGCATTCGTCATCCTGTTCACGCGCATGTCGATCTGCAGGTCGATCTGACCGACCCGAGCGTCAAGGGCATCCACATGTCGCGACTCTATCGGCTGCTCGACGGCTATGCCGAACGGCAGATCGTCAGCCCCGATACGCTGTCTGCCTTGCTGGAAGCCATGGTCGAGAGTCACCTCGACTGTCACTCCAGCCATGCCCGACTCAAGCTGAGCTTCAATCTGCTGTGCCGTCGCCCGGCGTTGATTACCGAAGGGCTCAGCGGCTGGAAATCCTACCCCGTGACGCTCGATGCCACCTGGCATGCCGGTCGGCTGTGCCTCGACAGTTCGGTGGATGTCACCTACTCGTCCACCTGTCCGTGCTCGGCCGCATTGTCTCGGCAACTGCTGGAAGAGGCATTCGCGGCGCGCTTCGGCAGGCAGTCATTTGTCGATCCGATGCAGGTCGCCGCCTGGTTGCGCGAGAACGCATCGTTCGCCACGCCGCACAGCCAGCGCAGCGTTGCGACGGTGCAGGTGCGGGTGGCGGAGCAGGCGACCGAACTGGGCCTGATGACGCTGATCGACCTTGTCGAACAGGCGTTGGGCACCCCGGTACAAACCGCGGTCAAGCGTGCCGACGAGCAGGCGTTCGCGCGGCTCAACGGCCAGAACCTGATGTACGTCGAAGACGCTGCGCGCAAGGTCCAGCAAGCACTTGAAGGCCGCTATGCAGCTTCCAGCGTCAGTGTTCGTCACTTCGAAAGCCTGCACCCGCACGATGCCGCTGCCCAGACTTCCAACTACCTGTCCTGAGGTTTCATTCCGTGATCCGTAAAAATCCTTCCGGCCATCTGCCGGTCATTGCCGAGTCCGCCTACATCGATAAAACCGCGATCATCTGCGGCAAGGTGATCATCAAGGACAACGTGTTTGTCGGGCCCTACGCCGTGATCCGCGCCGACGAAGTCGATGCCACCGGAGACATGGAACCGATCGTCATCGGTGCCAATTCCAACATTCAGGATGGCGTGGTGATCCATTCGAAATCAGGTGCTGCTGTCACCATCGGCGAGTTCACCTCGATCGCCCACCGATCCATCGTGCACGGACCTTGCATGGTCGGAGATCGCGTGTTCATCGGTTTCAATAGCGTGTTGTTCAATTGCCAGGTCGGCAACGGCAGCGTGGTCAGGCACAACTCGGTGGTCGACGGTCGCGATTTACCGGAGCACTTTTACGTGCCGTCCACCACCCGGATCGGGCCGGGCACTGACCTTTCGCAATTCCCACCGGTGAGCATTTCGGCTTCGGAGTTTTCCGAAGATGTGGCGCACACCAATATTGATCTGGTGCGCGGCTACAAGGCGCTTCAGAACGAGTTCTGACTCAGGACACCCTCGACTCATTGCACTTCCGCCCACGGATCTGGATTTTTCATGACAACAGCTGTTCACTCAACCCGGGCACCCGCATCACGGCTGCGCTCGATCGATGCTCTGCGCGGGCTGATCATTCTTTTCATGTTGCTGGACCATGTCCGCGAAACGTTCTTCATGCACCACCAGGTCATCGACCCGATGGACGTCGCCACCACCGCGCCCGAGCTGTTTTTCAGCCGGACGCTGGCGCATTTGTGTGCGCCACTGTTCGTCCTGCTGACCGGGCTTTCGGCGTTCCTCTATGGCGAGAAACACCAGGGCAAAAGCGACGTTGCGGCGTTCCTGCTCAAGCGCGGTCTGTTTCTGATTGCGCTGGAGTTCACTCTGGTGAGCTTTGCCTGGACCTTCGAGTTCCCGCCGACCATCATCTACCTGCAAGTGATCTGGGCCATCGGCCTGAGCATGGTCGCGCTGTCGCTGATGGTGTTCCTGCCGCGCTGGGCGCTGGTGGTCATCGGTGTGGTGATCATTGCCGGGCATAACCTGCTGGACACCGTGCATTTCGGTGTCGAGTCGGCCATGCACGTGCCGTGGGCGATCCTGCACGACCGTGGCTGGATCGAGGCTTCCGATAACCTGCGCTTGCGCACCTCGTATCCGTTGTTGCCGTGGATCGGCATCATCGCACTGGGCTACGCCGCAGGCCCCTGGTTCTCAAGCAGCTACGACGCGGCGAAACGCCGTGCGAACCTGTGGAAGTGTGGGGCAGGGGCGCTGCTGGGCTTCGTGGTCCTGCGCCTGATCAACGGCTACGGCGAAAAGCCGTGGAGCGTCGGCGATACCGGCGTACAGACGGTCATGAGCTTCTTCAACATCACCAAATACCCGCCGTCGCTGCTGTTCATCTGCCTGACGCTGGGGATTGGTCTGCTGATCCTCATCGCCTTCGAACGCGGTCAGGAAAAAAGCGCGTTGCGGCCGCTGGTGGTACTCGGTTCGGCGCCGATGTTTTTCTACCTGCTGCACCTTTACGTGCTGAAAATTCTGTACCTGATTGCCTTGGCGATCTGGGGCACCAATCAGGGCACGTACTTCGGTTTCGACCACATGTGGGGCGTCTGGCTGACCTCGGTGGTACTGGCCGTACTGCTGTTCCCGGCGGTGCGCTGGTTCGCCGCGCTCAAGGCTCGTCGTCGGGATATCAGCTGGCTGAAATACTTCTAGTCCCGGCAACAGCGGTGCGCCTGCTGGCGTACCGCGTCTCGCCTGGCGTCAATCTCCGTGCGCCCCGTAATTCATGATCGACAGCAGTTTGATCGGCACCTGCACCAGTTGCTCGGGGCCATGGGGGATGTCGCCATCGAAGGTCAGGCTGTCACCGGCCTGCATCGGATACAACTGGTTGCCGTGGCGGTAAATCAGCTCGCCTTCCAGCAGGTGCAGAAACTCCGTACCTGGGTGTGAGAAGGTCGGAAACTCTTCGCTGGCATCGTCCATCGTCACCATGTACGCCTCGAAACTCTTCTTCGGCCCACGGGTATGGTTGAGCAGGTGATAGGTGTGGCCTTTCTCGGTGCCGCGCCTCACCACTTCGAGTCCTTCATCGGCCTTCACCAGCAAGGCACTGCTGCCTTGCTGGTCGTACTGGCTGAACAGTTTGGACATGGGCATGCCCAGCACGTCGCACAGGCGGCTGAGGTTGTCGAGGCTGGTCGAGACCTGCGCGTTCTCGATCTTGCTCAGCATGCCCTGGCTGATACCGGCGATGCGCGCCACGTCGGCGAGCTTCAGTTCCTGAGCCTGGCGCTGACGCTTGATCTGAATGCCCAGGTACTGCTCGAGCTTCAATTTCGGATGAGGGTCGGTCGGCATGTTCATCGGCTTTGCACGGTTTCCGTTCAATAATTTTTATTTCGCACTGGGAATGTGCGTTTCGCCTGACCGTGGTGTGGCCGGGTTGCAGATTATTCCCACAGGGAAAACGAGTTTCCCATATAAACAGCAGAATTACCCCTCCTGAGTCACTTCGTTTAATTGGCATACCAAACTGGCAAGCGCCTTGCATTCCTAAAGGGAAAGTAATTTTCCTGTTCGGAATATATCCCGAAAGGCAGTGAACAGCGGCCCTTCCTTGAAACGTTTTGCTTTTGCCAGGAGACACGTCCCATGTTGCCACCCGAAACACAGCGTCTGATCGAACAGCACGGCATCAAGTACGTACTGGCTCAGTTCGTCGACATTCATGGTTCGGCCAAGACCAAATCGGTTCCTGTGACAGGTTTGGAAATGGTTGCAGAGGACGGTGCCGGGTTTGCCGGTTTCGCGATTTGCGGGATGGGCATGGAGCCCCACGGGCCGGACTTCATGGCCAGGGGTGATCTGTCGTCGCTGACCCCGGTGCCATGGCAGCCGGGCTATGGACGGGTAGTGTGCATCGGCCATGTGGATGGCAAACCCTGGCCTTATGACAGCCGCTACGTGTTGCAGCAGCAGGTCGAACGCCTCAGCCAGCGTGGCTGGACCCTCAATACCGGCCTGGAGCCCGAGTTCAGCCTGTTCAAGCGCGACGTCACCGGCAGTCTGCAGATGGTCGATGCCAGCGATAACCTCGACAAGCCCTGCTACGACTACAAAGGGCTGTCGCGTTCTCGCGCGTTTCTCGAGCGCCTGACCGAGGCACTGCAGCCAGTGGGTTTCGACATCTATCAGATCGATCATGAAGACGCCAACGGCCAGTTCGAGATCAATTACACCTACAGCGAGGCCATGGAATCGGCTGACCGTTTCACCTTCTTCCGCATGGCCGCCGGAGAGATTGCCAATGACATGGGCATGATCTGCTCGTTCATGCCCAAGCCTGATCCCAAACGTGCCGGCAACGGCATGCACTTTCACCTGTCGATCGCCAGTGCCAGCAACAAGAACCTGTTCCACGATGCCAGCGATCCGAGCGGCATGGGGTTGTCGAAACTGGCCTATCACTTCGCGGCGGGTCTTTTGGCTCATGGACCTGCGCTGTGTGCCTTTGCCGCACCCACGGTCAACTCCTACAAACGCCTGGTGGTCGGCAATTCACTCTCGGGCGCCACCTGGGCCCCGGCGTTTATTGCCTTCGGTGCCAACAACCGCTCGGCGATGGTGCGCGTGCCTTATGGCCGTCTGGAGTTTCGTCTGCCCGACGCTGGTTGCAATCCGTATCTGGTCAGCGCCGCAATCATTGCCGCAGGGCTCGACGGTATCGACCGGCAACTGGAGATCGATCACGTCTGCAACGAGAACCTCTACACATTGAGCCTCGAAGAGATTGCCGCACGGGGCATCAAGACCCTGCCGCAGTCGCTCAACGAAGCCTGCGACGCGCTGCAGGCCGACCCGTTGTTTGGCGAAGTGCTGGGCAGCGAGATTGTCGATGAATTCATCCGCCTCAAGCGCATGGAGTGGGTGGAATACAGCCGCCACGTGAGCGACTGGGAAGTGAAACGCTATATCGAGTTTTTCTAGCGGCAAGTTTCAGAGAGCAGCTGCAAGTTTCAAGCGGCAAGCTGCAAGAAGAAGCGGATTGCGGCGTGTTTGATTTCTCTGTCTACGCGGTTGGTTTTTAGCTTGCAGCTTGCAGCTAAAAGCTTGCCGCTCCCGAACAAGGTGAGGCGTATGTGCGGAATCGTTGGTTTGTATCTGAAAAACCCGGCGCTGGAGTCGCAACTCGGCAAGTTGTTCGAGCCGATGCTCGAAGCCATGACCGACCGCGGACCGGACAGTGCCGGGTTCGCCATCTATGGCGATGAAGTGGCGCAGGGCTGGGTCAAGCTGACCTTGCAGGCCACCACCGAACAGTATGATTTCACGGCGCTGATTGCGGCGCTGCAAGGCAGGTTGAGCGCGCAGCTGGACTGGTTTCAGAACGCCAGCGCCGTGGTCTTGAAGGTTCAGGCAGAAGAAGCCCCGGTGCGCGCTGCGCTGGCGGAACTGGCACCGAGCGTGCGCATCATGAGTGCCGGGCAGAGCATCGAGATCCTCAAAGGCATGGGCCTGCCGCGGGAGATTTCCGAACGTTTCGGTCTGGCGTCCATGAAAGGCAGCCACATCATCGGCCACACGCGCATGGCCACCGAAAGCGCCGTGACCACGGAAGGCAGTCACCCGTTCTCCACGGGCTCCGACCTGTGCCTGGTGCACAACGGCTCACTGTCCAATCACTTTCGTCTGCGCCAGAACCTGCGCCGCGAGGGTATTCATTTCGAGACCGACAACGACACCGAAGTGGCGGCGGGGTATCTGGCCTGGCGTCTGCAACAGGGCGACAGCCTGAAACAGGCACTCGACAAGTCGCTCGAAGACCTCGATGGCTTTTTTACTTTCGCCATCGGCACACGCAATGGCTTTGCGGTGATCCGCGACCCGATCGCCTGCAAACCGGCAATCCTTGCCGAAACCGATGACTACGTCGCCATGGCCTCGGAATACCAGGCGCTATCCAGCCTGCCGGGGATCGAAAACGCCAGGGTCTGGGAACCGGTCCCGGCCACCATGTACATCTGGGAACGCGAGCCAGCCGAGGGAGCACGCCCATGAAAACCGTCGATCTTTCCAGCGCCACCGTGCGTGATCTCAATCAGGCCCTGCACGATCAGGTCAAGCAATTGCAGGACCGCGAATGGTTGGTCACGCATCCCGATGGCGCACACAATCTGGCGGTCGGCGTCAACGAAGCCATCTCCATCGATATTAAGGGCCACGCGGGTTACTACTGCGCGGGGATGAACCAGAAAGCGTCGATCACCGTGCACGGCAACGTCGGTGTCGGCTGCGCGGAAAACATGATGTCTGGCGCTGTGCGGGTCAAGGGCAGTGCCTCGCAGGCGGCCGGCGCAACGGCACATGGCGGCTTGCTGGTGATTGAAGGCGATGCCGGAGCGCGTTGCGGTATTTCCATGAAAGGCATCGACATCGTGGTCGGCGGCAGCATCGGCCACATGAGCTGCTTCATGGGCCAGGCCGGTCGGCTGGTGGTCTGCGGCGACGCTGGTGATGCGCTGGGCGACTCGCTGTATGAAACGCGGATCTACGTCAAAGGCAAGGTCGAGTCACTGGGCTCCGACTGCATCGCCAAGGAGATGCGTGAAGAGCATCTGCAGGAGTTGCAGGAGCTGCTCAATCGCGCGGGCTTCAACGAGAAGGCAGCGGATTTCAAACGCTACGGCTCGGCCCGTCAGCTGTACAACTTCAAAGTCGATAACGCCTCCGCGTACTGATCCAGGAGCATTACCATGAGCGACCCTATCAGCCACAAACCTGCTCCAGTCCTGCGCGAGTCGGCCACCTTCGATCGCCTGACCATTCAGGAAATCCAGCGTGCTGCGGAAACCGGCATCTACGACATTCGCGGTGGCGGCACCAAGCGCAAGCTGCCGCACTTCGACGACCTGTTGCTGCTCGGCGCCAGCGTGTCGCGCTACCCGCTGGAAGGTTACCGCGAGAAGTGCGGCACCGACGTGGTGCTCGGCAATCGCTTTGCCAAGAAGCCGTTGTACCTGAAAATCCCGATAACCATTGCCGGCATGAGCTTCGGCGCGTTGTCGGCCAACGCCAAGGAAGCACTGGGCCGTGGCGCGACCATCGCGGGCACCAGCACCACCACCGGCGACGGCGGCATGACCCCGGAAGAGCGTGGCCAGTCGCAGCATCTGGTCTATCAATACCTGCCATCGCGTTATGGCATGAACCCGGACGACCTGCGCAAGGCCGATGCCATCGAGATCGTGCTGGGGCAGGGCGCCAAGCCGGGCGGCGGTGGCATGTTGCTGGGCATGAAAGTCACCGAACGGGTGGCCGGCATGCGTACCTTGCCGGTCGGTGTCGATCAGCGCTCGGCCTGCCGTCACCCGGACTGGACCGGCCCGGACGATCTGGCGATCAAGATTGCCGAGATTCGCGAGATCACCGACTGGGAAAAGCCGATCTACGTGAAGATCGGTGCCAGCCGTCCCTACTACGACGTGAAACTGGCCGTGAAAGCCGGCGCCGACGTGATCGTGCTCGACGGCATGCAGGGCGGTACGGCAGCGACTCAGGAAGTGTTCATCGAACACGTCGGCATCCCGATTCTGCCTGCCATCCCGCAGGCCGTGCAGGCGCTGCAGGAAATGGGCATGCATCGCAAGGTGCAGTTGATCGTCTCTGGCGGCATCCGCAACGGCGCCGACGTAGCCAAGGCCATGGCGCTGGGCGCCGACGCAGTGGCGATCGGCACGGCGGCGCTGATAGCACTGGGCGACAACCATCCGCGGCTCGACGAAGAACTGAAAAAGATCGGCTCGGCAGCGGGTTACTACGACGACTGGCAAAACGGCCGCGACCCAGCGGGCATCACCACCCAGGACCCGGAACTGTCCAAACGTCTCGACCCGGTCGAAGGCGGTCGGCGCCTGGCCAACTACCTGCGCGTACTCGTCCTCGAAGCCCAGACCATGGCCCGCGCGTGCGGTAAATCACACCTGCACAACCTCGACCCGGAAGACCTGGTGGCACTGACCGTCGAATCAGCAGCCATGGCCCGCGTGCCCCTGGCCGGGACATCGTGGATTCCGGGTTCGGGTTCAGGGTCGGGTTACTGACGCCATAACGTGCTTTCGAAACGCGATGTACTGACTGACGCCATAACGTGCTTTTCGATCACGATGGCACAGACGACGCAAATTGCGACGTAAGTGACGGCTGGGTCCTGGCGCTGATCCGGGGCTACCCCCGGATCAGTGACAGGGCGAAGGAACCCGACGAAGTCGGGCCGGAAACGGAGCTGCGGGCTTTGCCTACTTTGGCCGCATCAAAGTAGGTCGCCGAGGGGCGAAAAGGTGATCTGAGCCGGACCCCAACCTTCGGGGGTCACACCAGAGCGTGGGAACGAGCGTCGCAATGTGATTTTTGATTCTGGCCGAAGGCCGTAGGAGCGAACTTGTTCGCGAAGAAGGCTTCTCAATCGACGTATTTTTGCCGATTACACTCGCGCTTTCGCGAACAAGTTCGCTCCTACGCCCTTCGGGCAGAAGCCTGGAAGCCTTTTACTTGGAGCATCCAGGACTTGCGCATAACGATGAGTGCAGAGCGTGTGGAGGATCAATATTATGGTCTGAGCAGCATTTTCCTGGGCCTCTCAGGCAATCTCAACACTCAACGAAACACCGGCACCACGTGCTTGATGAACAGCTCAAGCGACTTTTTCTTCTCGGCATGCGGCAGGCTGTTGTCGCACCAGAAGCTGAACTCGTCGACACCCAACTCCTGATAGTGACGAATGCGCGGAATGATCTCCTCAGGGGTACCGATCATGGTATTTTTGCGGATGTTCTCCAGCTCGAACTCCGGACGTTCCTTGAATTTCTCTTCCGGGCTGGGAGCCAGAAAACCGTTGACCGGCGTCTGTTTGTTGCCAAACCACGCGTCAAAAGTGCGGTAGAACTTAGCGATGGCGGTGGCACCTACCTTCCAGCCTTCAGGATCATCTGCGGCATGCACATGCGTATGGCGCAGCACCATCAATTGCGGGCGGGGCACGTCAGGGTTGTTGGCCAGCGCGGCGTCGAACTTGTTCTTCAGGTCGACAACTTCTTCGTCACCCTTCATTAACGGGGTGACCATCACGTTGCAGCCGTTCTGCACAGCGAAATTATGCGAGTCGGGGTCGCGTGCAGCGATCCACATCGGCGGCGTGTTGATCGGCTTGGGCACGGAAGTCGAGGTCGGGAATTTCCAGATGTCGCCATCGTGAGCGTAGTCACCCTGCCACAGCGCACGCACCACCGGGACCATTTCACGCAACGCCTTGCCGCCTTCGGAGGCTGGCATGCCACCGGCCATGCGGTCGAACTCCACCTGATAGGCGCCGCGTGCCAGACCGACTTCCATGCGCCCGTTGCTGATCACGTCGAGCAGCGCGCATTCCCCCGCGACCCGCAATGGATGCCAGAACGGCGCAATGATGGTGCCCGCGCCCAGATGAATGCGTGTGGTTTTGGCCGCCAGATAGGCCAGCAGCGGCATCGGGCTTGGCGAGATGGTGTATTCCATCGCGTGGTGTTCGCCAATCCAGACTGTGCTGAAGCCACCTTGCTCGGCCATCAGCGTCAGCTCGGTCAGGTCCTCGAAAAGCTGGCGATGACTGACACTGTCATCCCAGCGTTCCATGTGCACGAACAACGAAAACTTCATGACACTTACCTCGCTTAAATCTGGCGCCTGCACCGGCGTGATGAGTTATTGTTGTCTGATGGTATACCGTAATACTTTCGGTGCAAGTGTTTTTTGCGGCGCTGCTCCGCGCTGCAAAACGCAACGGCAGAAACGAAAAAAAGCGCCTCATGGGAGGCGCTTTCGGGTGTTGCGGATTCAGCCGGGACAGGCTCGATCAGCTCGGGATCAACTGCAGGCTTCGGATTCGATATAGTCAGCCGTGGAGTCGCGAATCACCGGACCCATGCCACTCACGGCCTTTGCCTGCTCCATGATTTCCAGTGTGGAACCGGTGCCGACCAGGTTCACCGTATGGTTGGCGCAGTTATAGACCCGCTTGGAGTAGATCACCCCAAGCATGCCTTCACGCCGGGTGATCACCACGCGTTCCTTTGCGCTTCCGCTTTTTTCTACCAGTGCGTGATGACCGGACGGATCATGGGGGATGGATAGGGTTTTGCCTTCGGCATGCGCCGACAGGGCAGGGATCATCAAAGCCAGAAAACAGGCATGCAATTTCATCGGTGCTCCTGCGGATGAATGCGGGTTCGTTGGATCCAAAATTTACTACTGCAACGCGATTCTGGATAGCAGGGCGAGCTGCCTCTCGTCGGCTTGTTTTTAACGAATCACATCCTGCGCAGGCCAAAAATCCCTTGAAACTGTTGCTCCGGCAACAGTGGTTCCACACCCTGGCGTGGCACGGACAGTTGACGCTGCACATCAGCCGTCGCAACGCCTTGATCTGTCTGTGTTTTATTGGATGGCACGGTTGCTGCTCTGTGGATCTGCAGGCCCTTGTGTTTAATGCGCTCGGGAAGCTTGCAGCCAGAGGAGTACCGACATGAGCCAATCGTCCATAAAATTTGCGTACTGGGTTCCGAACGTCAGCGGTGGGCTGGTCGTCAGCAAGATCGAACAGCGCACCAGCTGGACCATCGACTACAACCGCAAATTAGCGCAGATCGCCGAGCAGTCCGGCTTCGACTACGCGCTGACGCAAATCCGCTTTACCGCCGGCTATGGCGCCGAGTTCCAGCATGAATCCGTAGCTTTCAGCCACGCGCTGTTGGCTGCGACCGAAAAGCTCAAGGTCATCGCCGCGATATTGCCCGGTCCATGGACCCCGTCGGTAGCCGCCAAGCAACTGGCGACCATTGACCAGCTCACTGCCGGGCGCGTGGCAGTCAATATCGTCAGCGGCTGGTTCAAGGGCGAGTTTCAGGCCATCGGTGAGCCCTGGCTGGAGCATGACGAACGTTATCGGCGCTCCGAGGAGTTCATTCGCGCGCTCAAGGGAATCTGGACCACCGACAACTTCACCTTCAAGGGTGATTTCTATCGCTTTCACGATTACACCCTCAAGCCCAAGCCGATCCAGCGTCCTCACCCGGAGATCTTTCAGGGCGGCAGCTCGCGGGCTGCACGTGATATGGCGGCGCGGGTGTCGGACTGGTATTTCACCAACGGCAATACTGTCGAAGGTATCAAGGCGCAGGTCTATGACATTCGAGCCAAGGCAGCCGCGAACGGGCATTCGGTGAAGATCGGCGTCAATGCCTTCATCATTGCCAGAGATACCGAAGAAGAGGCACGCGCCGTGCTGGCCGAAATCGTCGACAAGGCTGATCCGGAAGCTGTCAACGCCTTTGGTGACGCCGCGAAACAGGCCGGTCAGGCGAGTCCGGAAGGCGAGGGCAACTGGGCCAAATCCACCTTTCAGGATCTGGTGCAGTACAACGATGGCTTCAAGACCAACCTGATCGGCACACCCCGGCAGATTGCCGAACGCATCGTCGAACTCAAGTCCGTTGGCGTAGACCTGGTCCTTTCCGCGTTCCTGCATTTCCAGGAAGAAGTCGCCTATTTCGGTCAGCACGTGTTGCCTCTGGTACGCGAGCTGGAAGCCGCTGCACAACGCAAGCCTGTCGCCGAGACGGCTTGACCCCAGGTCACTGCCGACAACCCGCCTTGCCCCTGTAAGCCGGTCGCGCTTACAGCCCGCCATAAAATCAGGCGCCACTGTGATCCAGTGTGCGCCTGCGTCCGTATGTTCAACCCCGATCAACCCATATACCGCTGTACGTGGCATTATGATGCCACTCACTGGCATGCTTTTATCGATGCCAGGCCTTCCAGGTATGGCCGAGCACTTGCCGACAATGGCAGTTGATAGCGAAAGGATTGTCGATGGCCCCTGAGCAATCAGGTCCGGTTTTCAGAAAAACCAGATGCACTGGTTCTCACCTGTTGTGGAGGCAAGTTTTGAAACGCGACCTTCGGCTTGCGTCATGGCTGATCTTCGTAGTGTGCGCCTGCGTGGTGATGTTGATGGCCTGGCAAGCATGGACCGCACGCCGCAACACCCTGGAAAACATCCAGACCAGCACGATCAATCTGGCTGGAGCGCTGAGTACCTACACGGATGGCATTTTCAAGCAAAGCGAGCTGATGCTGATCGGCCTGACGGAGCGTGTCGAAAAGGACGGCGCCGGACCCGAACAGATCGAGCGTCTGAGGTGGGTGATCGCGCGTGAAATGGGCGCGCTGCCGCAGATCGATACCGTGTCGCTGTACAACGCTGACGGGATTTGCATCTTCTCAAGCAATCCCAAAGTCATAGGCATCAACAGCGGGCAGCGCCAGTTCTTTCAGCACCACCTGCAGGTGCCTGACAAAGCCCCTTACATCGGCCCGACGATTCGCAGCCGCGCCTCCGGCGAATGGGTCATATCGGTCAGCAGACGCATCAATAATCCCGATGCGAGTTTTGCCGGGCTGATGGTTGTGACCATCGGCGTCGATCATCTGTTGAAGTTCTATTCGGATATCAAGGTTGGTCGAACCGGCATTATTAGTCTGACGTCGACGGCCGGACAATTGCGGGTGCGCTATCCCCATCTGGAACAGGAAATCGGTCGCGACCTGTCATCGACGCCCATTTTCACCTCGGAACGCGGCCAAGTGTCCGGCACCGCTCAGTTCGTTTCCAGGATTGACGGTGTCCCGCGTTTTTATGCGTTCAAACGCAGTGATGTCTACCCGATCGTCACCGTGGTTGCGCTGGGTCAGAAAGAAGCCATGCTCGACTGGCTGGGCCAGACCAAGCAGTCCATTCTGGTCATGCTGGTGCTGCTCGGCCTGGTGATCGGGCTCGGCGTTCGTCTGATCGGGCATATTCACAGCCGCATACGTGCAGAAGACCAGTTGCTTGATTCCCAGGCAGCCCTGATCCGGCTGAACCAGCATCTGGAGTTGATCGCCTCTGAAGACAAACTCACCGGGCTGGCCAATCGCAGACGTTTCGATCAGTTTCTGGAAGTCGAATTCAAGCGCGCCAGACGCGAGCGCAGCCTGCTGTCGTTGATTCTGATCGATGCCGATCATTTCAAACGCTACAACGATCATTACGGTCACCTGGCCGGTGACGAATGCCTGATTGCGCTGGCCCGAGTGGTGGAGCAGTTCATTCGTCGTCCCAGTGACGTCGCCGCCCGTTATGGCGGTGAAGAGATCGCGGTGGTGTTGCCTGGTACTGACGAGTCGAACGCTCGCCAGGTGGCCGAAAATATCCTGCGGGCGATCCGTGACGAGCAGATCGAACATCCTGCCAGCCCGTTTGGCATCGTGACGATCAGCCTCGGTGTCGCGACATTCGTCGGCACGGATCGGCAACTCGATGAGCGTAGCCTGATCGAGCTTGCCGACCGCGCGTTGTACGCCGCCAAGTCGCAAGGTCGCAATCGGGTGAATGTGGCTTCGGAAATCACGACCGGCACATTACCGGCCTGGACCCGCGTCAAGGCCTCTGCGGACGAGCAAGCCGACACGGAGCCAAGGTCGGGCCAGCGGGATTGACACCCGCCGGCCGCCTTTTGCCTATCGCTTCTCAGGCAGCTGCTGATCGTCGGCAATGGGTTGCGCATGCGGTTTGCGGCGCAGCACGGACAGCAACCAGACGAAGAATACCGGCACCAGAACCACGCCCAGCAACGTTGCGCTGAGCATGCCGCCGATAACACCGGTACCGATGGCGCGCTGGCTCGCAGCGCCTGCGCCGGTGGCCAGGGTCAGCGGCACCACGCCAAGGATGAAGGCCAGCGAGGTCATGACAATCGGTCGAAAGCGCAGCCGCGCAGCCTGAAGCGCCGCGTCGCGCAGTGAGTGGCCCTGATCCCACAGCTCCTTGGCGAACTCGACGATGAGAATCGCATTTTTCGCCGCCAGCCCGATGATGGTGATCAGGCCGACTTTGAAATACACATCGTTGGGCATACCCACGGCTGTCACCGCCAGCACGGAACCCAACGCACCGACGGGTACGATCAGCATCACCACCAGCGGGATCGCCCAGCTCTCATACAAAGCGACCAGCAGCAGGAACACCACCAGCAGCGCCAGGCCGAACAGTCCGGCCGCCTGGCCGCTGGCGACTCTTTCCTGATAGGAGAGGCCGGTCCATTCGTAACCGATGCCTTGCGGCAGCCCGGAAACGATCCGTTCGATTTCCGCCATGGCCTCGCCGGTACTGACCCCCGGCGCTGCGTCGCCGGAAATCCTGAACGCGGGGTAGCCGTTGTAGCGGGCGATCTGCACCGGGCCTTGTTCCCAATGCGTCGAAACGAAGGCGCCCAGCGGCACCAGCGTGCCGCTGCTGTTGGGTACGTAGAGTTTGAGCACGCTTTCCGGGGTCATTCGCGAACTCTGCTCGGCCTGCACGACCACGCGCTGTTGACGCCCGGCATTGGCGAAGTCGCTGATCACCGAGGAGCCGAAGGCGGTGGACAGGGCGTTGCTGATCGACTCGAAACTCACGCCCAGCGCCCGGGCTTTTTCGCGGTCGATGTTCAGGCGCAATTGCGGCGCTTCGGCCAGACCTTCCATCATCGCGTAGAGAATCTTCGGGTTGCCGTTGGCCTCGCCGAGCAGCTTGTCGCGCGCCGCCAGCAATGCTTCACGGCCCAGGCTCGCACGGTCCTGCAGACGCAGCGAGAAGCCGCCCGAGGTGCCCAGGCCGTCGATGGGCGGTGGCGTCACCGCCATCACCGTACCGTCGCTGAGCCCGGCAAAATGCTGGTTGAACGCCGCCGCTTCTTCAGCCGCCGACTGGCCCTTGCCGCGCTCCGACCAGTCCTTCAGGGTCGGGAACGCAAGACCGGCGTTTTCACCCATGCCCGAGAAGCTGAACCCCAGCAGCATGGTCACCGCACCCGTGGCTTCGCGGGACAGCATGTAGTTCTCGAGCAATTGTGCGGTGAGGTCGGTACGCGAACGGGTGGCGCCGGGAGGCAGTTGCACGTCGATGATCAGATAGCCCTGGTCTTCCACGGGCACAAAGGACTCCGGCAGGCGCAGGTAGAAAAAGCCCAGCAGACCGACGATACCGAGGTACAGCAGCATGTAGCGGCCGGCGCGCTTGATCATGCTGGAGCTGACGCGCTCGTAACGATCGGTGAACGTGCCGAACAGGCGATTGAAACCACCGAAGAACCCCCGCTTTTCATGGTGCCCGGCCGGGATCGGCTTGAGCAGCGTGGCACACAGCGCCGGGGTGAACGTCAGGGCCAAAAAGCCCGAAAACAGAATCGACACGGCCAGCGACAGCGAGAACTGCTGGTAGATGACCCCGACCGAGCCGCCCATGAAGGCCAGTGGCAGAAACACGGCGGCCAGGACCAGCGTGATGCCGAAAATCGCCCCGGAAACCTGCTGCATCGCCTTGACCGTGGCGGCGGCGGGAGAGAGGCCTTCTTCAGCCATGATCCGCTCGACGTTTTCCACCACCACAATGGCGTCGTCGACCAGAATACCGATGGCCAGCACCATGCCGAACATGGTCATCATGTTCACCGAGAAGCCCATCAGGTACATGATCGCCAGTGTCCCTGCCAGACACACCGGGACCACGATGGTCGGGATCAGCGTGTAACGGATGTTCTGCAGAAACAGGAACATCACCAGAAACACCAGCACCATGGCTTCGATGAGGGTGTAGATGACCTTGTCGATGGCCACGTCGACGAAGCGCGAGGTGTCGTACGGTATCGAAAACCCCACGCCTTCCGGGAAATTGACCGACAGCTCGGTGAGCCGCTGCTCGACGGCTCTGGCCGTCTGGATCGCGTTGGCACCCGGCGACAGCTGAACGGCACCGGCGACGGCCCGTTGCCCGTTCAGGCGTGATTCGAAGCTGTAATCCTGGCTGCCGACTGCCACGCGCGCCACATCGGACAAATGCACCGCAGAGCCGTCCTCGTTGGCACGCAGAACGATGCGCCCAAACTCTTCCGGGTTGTCCAGCGTACCCTTGACCGCCAGGGTGGCGGTCAACTCCTGCAGTGACGAGGCCGGGCTGCTGCCGAAGCTGCCTGCCGGCACCTGCACGTTCTGCGCCCGGATGGCGGCATTCACGTCGTCGATGGACAAGCCGAAACCCACCAGCTTCTGCGGATCGATCCATACCCGCATCGCGGCTTCGGCAGCGAAGAATTGCAGTCTGCCGACACCGTTCACCCGGCTTATTTCGTTATTGACGTTGCGTGCCGCGTAGTCGGCCAGCGCGACGGTATCCTTGTTGGCCGCGCCGTCCTTGTAGTTAAGGGTGTAGATCAACAGAAAACCGGAGCTGGCCTGTTCGACCTGCAGGCCCTGGCTGAGGACAGTCTGAGGCAAGCGTGCTTCGGCTTTCTTGATACGGTTCTGCACCTCGACCTGAGCCAGGTCCGGGTTGGTACCCGGCACGAACGTCACGTTGATTTCCGCGCTGCCGGTCGAGTTGCTGGTCGACTCGTAATACAGCATGCCCTTGGCACCGTTGAGCTCGTCCTCGATAACGCTGGTCACCGAATCGACCAGCACCTTCGCGGATGCGCCGGGGTAGGTGGCGGTGATGGTGATCTGCGGTGGCGCCACGTCCGGGTACTGCGCCACAGGCAGGGACGGCAGAGCCATCAGCCCGGCGAGCAGGATGAACAGGGCAAGTACCCAGGCGAAGTTGGGGCGCTTGATAAAGAAGAGAGACATGGACAGTGATCCTCGGTCGCGCTGAAGGCGGCTTTATTGCGCCTTGGCCTGCGGTTGGGCGGATGGCGATTTGCGGGCGACCTTGTCACCGGCGCTGAGCCCGGTCATGTTGCCGACAATGACCTGTTCGCCTGCCTTCAGGCCTTCGGTGATCTGCCAGCGCGAATCCTGCATCGCCCCGGTTTTGACCGGACGCGCTTCGACCGTGCCGTCCTGGGCAATCACCAGCACGCGGGCTGCACCGTCGCCGGAGCGCTGAACGGCGCGCTGCGGAACAAGAATGGCGTTGCTGTCGACGCGCTGCGGTGTGCGCACCCGTACGTACATGCCGGGCAGCAGCACGCCCTTGGGATTGGCAAAGCGGGCACGCAACGACACCTGCCCGGTGGTCCGGTCTACCGCGACATCGGTAAACAGCAGGGTGCCGGTGCTCGTGTAATCGGTGCCGTCGACACTCAGCGACAACGCGTCTTCGCCGCCCTTGGGCAAGCGGCCTTCCTGTATCGCGGCGCGCATCTGCAAGGCCTCGGCAGCCGGCTGGGTAAAGTCGGCGTAGACCGGGTCGAGTTGTTGAATGGTTGCCAGCAGCGTGGTTTCGCCCTGACCGACCAGCGCGCCCTCGGTGACCATGGCGCGGCCGATGCGGCCTGAAATCGGCGCTTTGACGGTGGCATAGCCCAGGTTCAGCCTGGCTGTCTCGACATCCGCCTGAGCCGATTTTTTAGCGGCGATTGCGTTTTGCAGTGCAGAGCGGGCGGTATCGAAAGTCTGGCGGCTGACCGCTTCTATTTCGACCAGCGACTCGTAACGTTTGACCGTGGCCTGAGTCTCGAACAGCGTGGCTTGCGTGCGGGCCAGATCTCCCTGCGCCTTGGACAGCGCGGCCTTGAAAGGCGCCGGATCGATCTGGAACAGCACTGCGCCGGCTTTCACATCGGCACCTTCCTCGAAGTTGCGGCTCAGCACGATGCCGGCCACCCGGGCGCGAACCTGCGCCACACGCACCGGTTCGATACGGCCGGGCAATTCGTCAACGACCGTGAACGATTCGGCGTTGACGGTAATGGCTTCCACCTCTTTGGGCGCTTTCGATGCAGCGTGATCCTGCTGCTGTTTCTGCTCGCACCCGGCCAGACCCAACGCTGCCAGCAGGGCTACTGCAGGCATGACACGCCAATCGCTGAAACTACTCATCATTCACCCGGCCGCAGCCATCAGATGCTAAAGCCGCGAATGATCTACTTTGTACGAAAGTGAGTCAATATTGACTCACTTGAGACTTTAGTGACTAATTGTGTATAGGCTTTGAGAACGCATCAAGGTTTCTGCACAATGCGCCGCCCGCCACTTATACGAGTTGAAGACGTACCCCAATGGAATTACCTGCTGACGACAAATTTCTGAAGGCCCTGGCCGTTGCGCTGGTTGACCATTCCAGCGGTACGCTCAAGGATATTGCTCAGGCAGCTGGCGTCAGCAAGGCGACGCTCAACCGCTTCTGCGGTACCCGCGCCAACCTTGTGGAACTGCTGCTCAACCACGCCTCGGACCTGATGAACCAGATGGTCGCCGACGCGGATCTGCAGAGTGCTCCGCCGCTGGAAGCGCTTCAACGGCTGGTCGACAACCACCTGATGCACCGCGAAATGCTGGTCTTTCTGGTATTTCAGTGGCGCCCGGATTCGCTCGATGAAAGCAGCGGGGGGCGCCGCTGGTTGCCTTACTCCGATGCCCTCGATGCGTTTTTCCTGCGTGGTCAGCGTGAAGGCCTGTTCCGGATCGACGTCGGTGCCGCCGTCCTTACCGAAATGTTCGCGGCGCTGCTCTCCGGGATGGTCGACGCCGAACGCCGCGGCCGTGTGGCGCGCGTCGGCATGGGCGCGTTGGTGACCCAGTTCTTCCTGCACGGGGCGGCGGCACGATAAGCAGGCCTGCGCTGTTTTGTCGCACGACGTATGGCAGCCCATGAGCGCGACGTTTGCGCGTCTGCTCATGCCTTGATACAGGATTGGCGGTATTCCCCATTGCCCTTGAGTGGTAAATTCGCCGCCTTTGAATTTGTCTGAACCCACGCGCCTTATCCTCAGGGGACGCAAGACATGACGCAACATCTGACACGCCGCGAGGTGGTCACTGGCCTCTCATTGCTGAGCCTTGGCCTGTTGACCGGCTGCGGCAGCTCCAATGCGTTGCCGTTCAAGCACGGCAAGGACATGAGCAACGAGATTGTCGGCCGCAACTTCCGGCTCAAGGACTCGCAAGGCAACGTCAAGACCCTGTCCAGCTTTCGCGGGCTGATGCCGATGATCTTCTTCGGTTTCACCCAGTGCCCGGCCATCTGCCCCACCGCGTTGGCGCGGGCTGCGCAAATCAGGAAGCTGATGGGCGAGGAGGGCAAGACGCTGCAGGTGGTGTTCATTACCTTGGACCCGGAGCGCGACACGCCCGAAGTGATCGACGCCTATGTGAAGGCCTTCGATCCGACCTTCGTCGCACTGTCCGGCACGCTTGAAGAAACGGCGGCAACGGCGAAGGAGTTCGGCGTATTCTTCGAGAAGGTCCCACTGGGTGACACCTACACGATCTCGCACACCGCGACCATTTACGTCTACGACACCCGCGGTGTATTGCGCCTGGGGTTGTCGCACAGGCTGTCCGCCCAACAATGCACCGAAGATCTGCTCACTTTGATGGAAGTATGCTGATGACCGTTTTGATTCGTAACGTCGCAAAACCGCTGTTGCTGACCCTTTCGCTGTTGAGCCTGAGCGCTCAGGCCCTGGCCGAAACACACGTCGATGACGCCTGGGTGCGTGCCACCGTGCCGGGCCAGTCAGCCACTGGCGCGTTCATGCGCATCACTGCGGACACCGACAGCAAGCTGGTCGACGTCGCTTCACCCGTTGCGAAAACCGTGCAGATCCATGAGATGAGCATGAAAGGCGATGTGATGAGCATGCAGCGCGTCAACTCGGTCGACCTGCCGGCCGGCAAACCGGTGATGCTCGATTCCGACGGCTACCACGTGATGTTCATGGGCCTGGCTGCCCAGGTCAAAGAAGGCGATCAGGTGCCTCTGACCCTGACCGTAGAAGACGCCAAGGGCGCGAAGCAATCGATCCAGGTCACCGCAGTCGCCAAGTCACTGACCAGCGACGAGCACAGCAGCCACGGCGATCACAGCGGCCATTGAGGCTTGCAGCATCGGACGCGGGGCACTCATCGTTATAAACCGGTCTTGTGGGAGCGAGCTTGCTCGCGAAGAGGCCGGCACATCCTACATGACGCCTATCGTTCCTCACGCTCCAGCGTGGGAATGCCTTTCGTGACGCTCCGCGTCACAACTCTGCGCCTCACTGCACGTTCAAAAGCGAACCCGGAACGGCCGCCTCATATATGCATTTAGGATCTAACCGGCGAACCAAATATTCTTTTCAGGAACAAAGCTCTTTCGGCGATGATTGCCTCGCCACATCGGCCTGAGGAAGGTGACTGATACCAACAGAACCTGGATTTTTATCATGAAAATGCAGGAGTGTATCAATGGGCAATGTCCAGACCGCAGCCAGTGCACATGACGTGCCTTGGCGCCAGACGCCGAGTGGCGACCTGGTCGATCTGGGGCGTCCTTTCCGTGCGCCACTGGCGTTATCGCGGCTGCAAAGCACCCCCAAGCCCATTCTCGGGCGGCGCGAAGCCATTTTGCTCGGTGCGCTGGCGCTGGTATTTCATGGCGCAGTCATCTACTGGCTGAGCCAGAACCCGACGCCGGCGTTGCCGGTTGTGCCACCTGAAATCCCGCCGATGACCATCGAGTTTTCCCAGCCTGCGCCACCGGTTGTGGAAACACCGCCGCCACCGCCCGAGCCTGTCGTGCAGCCGGTGGTCGAACCGCCACCTGCTGTCGAGGACGAACTGGCCGTCAAACCGCCGCCGCCCAAATCGATTCCAAAGCCCAAGCCACAGCCGCCCAAACCGGTGGTCAAGCCGGTCGTGAAACCCGTGGCCAAACCGGTTGAACAGGCACCCACACCTCCCGTACCGGCAGCTCCTGTCGCCGCGCCTGCGCCACCCGCTCCGCCGGCACCAAAGCCGGTAACCCCGGCCTCGGCCAGCGCGGGTTACCTGCGCAACCCGGCTCCGGAATACCCATCGCTGGCCATGCGTCGCGGCTGGGAAGGCACTGTGCTGTTGCGCGTGCATGTATTGGCCAGCGGCAAGCCCGGCGAGATTCAAATACAGAAGAGCAGTGGCCGCGAGCAGCTTGATGACGCCGCGCTTGCTGCGGTGAAACGCTGGAGTTTCGTTCCGGCCAAGCAGGGCGATTTAGCCCAGGATGGCTGGGTCAGCGTGCCCATTGATTTCAAGATCAAATGAGGCTTCAAGATCAAAACGTTTCACGATCAAACCCGGCTATTCGATTGACCTGGCGAGCTACCTGAACCAAAGGCGCATCGCGACACACTCCATGCCTTGTTCAGACTTTGTTCAGAGAGAGCTGCGCCATGAATCTACTTGCTTCGCCTTTTGAATCCATCGAACACGCGGTCATCTGGCTGCTGGTGCTTTTTTCCGTCGCGACCTGGGGCCTGGCCTTGCTCAAGAGCGTGCAGTTTTCGCGTCTGAAGTCTCAGGATCGCAAGTTCCACAAGCGGTTCTGGGCGGCATCGAGTCTGGATTCGGCCGCGCAACTGGCCCAGGAGCAACCGGGCGCTGCCGCTCGTGTCGCCCTGGCCGGTTACGCCGCCATTCAGGTGCCGGATGGCGCGCAGGCCAATGACCTCAGTCAGTCCATCAACCATCAGGACCGCCTTGAGCGCGCATTACGTCAGCAGATCGTTCGCGAGCGCCGCTCGCTAGAAACCGGTCTGGCCATCCTCGCCAGCATCGGCAGCACTTCGCCTTTCATCGGTCTGTTCGGTACGGTCTGGGGCATCATGTCGGCCCTCAAGGGCATCAGTGCGGCCGGTTCTGCGAGCCTGGAAACGGTGGCCGGGCCGATCGGCGCGGCGCTGGTGGCTACCGGTGTCGGTATTGCCGTCGCAGTGCCCGCAGTGCTGGTTTACAACTACTTCCTGCGACGCCTGAAACTGACCGCTGCCGATCTGGATGACTTTGCCCATGACTTCTATAGCCTTGCGCAGAAGAGCGCCTTCCGTGTGCTGCTGCATCCGGTATTGAAGTCCGGCACTGCGGGCGTCCACGCCGGGCAGAACGTGAAGGAGGCCTCCTGAGATGGCTTTTTCTACTCAAGATACCGATGAAGTGCTGAGCGAGATCAACGTCACGCCGCTGGTAGACGTAATGCTGGTGCTGCTGGTGGTGTTCATCGTTACCGCGCCGCTGTTGACCAACTCGATCCCGATCAACCTGCCCAAGACCGAATCGGTCGCGCCAGTGGAGCAGAAAGACCCATTGGTGGTGAGCATCGACGGGCAGGGCAAGCTGTTCATCAACAAGGACGAAATCCAGCCGGGCTTGCTGGAAAGCAGCCTGAAGGCGGCCAGGGACAAGACCCCTGACGTGCGCGTGCAATTGCAGGCGGACAATGGCGTCAACTATGGAGAAGTCGCGCGCGCCATGGCTTCCATCGAACGTGCCGGGATTACCAAATTGTCCGTGATCACTGCCAAGTAGCAGATTTATACCACCTACAGCTTCAACGGTTTTGGGCCGCATCCTCAGGCAGGTGCGGCCTTTTTTTGTCTGCATCGCAGGCATTTTTCAGTACGGACACAAATGCAGATACTTATTCGTTATTGGTATTTAAATATTTAAATCAATGTCATTAAGCTATATCACATCGGGCTACCGGAACATCAATCAGACACCGTAATGATCGCCACCGTCCGCCGCACGGATCGCTCGTTGTAACCAGAACAAAGTTTCTGGATCAGGGATTTTCAAGGGGTAGTGGTATGGGGAATTTCAAACGCAGCGTATTGGCCACGGCGATTTTTTCAGCCAATTTGCTGAGCGTCGCGGGTATCAGTGCAAGCGCTTTTGCCGCCGAAGCGACAGATGAACAAGCTAATCAGGGTGCCTCCACTCTGGGTACAGTGATAGTGACCGGCACCCGTGCGCAGGAGCGTACCGCCAGCGCCTCGTTGTCGCCTGTCGATGTGATCTCCGGTGACAGCCTGCGCAGTTCCGGCTCCAGCGAGTTGGGCGCCGTGCTGGCTCGTCTGATTCCTTCGATCAATTTCCCCCGGCCGAGCCTGGTGGACGGTGCGGAGCTGACACGTCCGGCGCAACTGCGTGGCCTGTCGCCGGATCAGGTGCTGGTGCTGGTCAACGGCAAGCGCCGGCATACATCCGCCTTCGTCAATCTGGGCGGGGCGGTCGGACGTGGTTCGGCACCTGCCGACCTGAATGCCATTCCGCTGTCGGCCATCGACCATATCGAAGTCCTGCGCGACGGTGCGTCGGCACGTTATGGGTCCGATGCCATCGCCGGGGTGATCAACATCATTCTCAAGAGCGCCGACCATGGCGGGTCGATTTCCAGCCAGTACGGCCAATACAAGAAGGGCGACGGAATTCAGCGCCAAGTATCGGGCAATACCGGTTTTGCCCTGGGCGACAATGGCACGTTCAACCTCTCAGGTGAGGGTGCCAACAATGACTACACCAACCGTGCCGGTGACGACTTGCGAGCGTCCAGTGTCGGGTCCACCACTTACGGTCAGCAGGTGTTTCGCCAGGGCGAGCCACAGACGCACGAGGGCAAACTGCAGTACAACGCCGAATATAGCTTTAATGACGCGGCGGAGTTCTACAGCTTCGGGGGCTACAGCAAGCGGCGTGGCGAAACCGCCGCGTTCTATCGGCCGAGCAATGCTTCGAATAACATTGCGGCGATTTATCCCAACGGCTATCTGCCGCTGATCAACGGCACGCTCGAAGACACCTCGCTGGTCGCTGGCCTGCGCGGGGAACTGGCTTATGACTGGCACTACGACGTGTCCGCCAACTATGGCAAAAACTCTTATGAGCTGCGCACCAAAACCATCAACACCTCATTGGGACTGAACACGCCGCGCTCGTTTTACAACGGCACGCTGACCAATGATCAGAAGCAACTGAGCCTCGACCTGTCCAGAGAATTCAATGCAGCGTGGCTGCCTTATCCGGTATCGGTTGCGTTTGGCGCGGAGTACCTGCGTCAGGGCTATCAGATCGAGGCAGGGCAGCCAGAGTCGTATTTCCAGACCGGCAGTTCCGGGCTGGGCGGTTTCCGCGCGGCGGATGCAGGCAGTTACTCGCGACACAACTTCGCACAGTATCTGGACCTGGAAACCAATCTGACCGAGAAGCTCGGTGTGTCGGCTGCCGTCCGCCACGAGGACTACAGCGATTTCGGTTCCAATGTCAGCGGCTCGCTTTCGGCGCGCTACGATTTCACTCCGCAGGTGGCCTTGCGAGGCAGCATATCGACAGGCTTCCGCGCGCCTTCACTGGCGCAACAGAACTTTACCTTCACGTCGTCGCAACTGATTGGCAACACCATCCAGGAAGCGGGCACGTTTCCGGCCGGCAGTAACGTTGCACAACTGTTGGGTGCCGAAGACCTCAAGCCGGAAAAGTCCCGCAACTACAGCCTGGGCCTGGTACTCCAGCCGCTGGACAGCCTGACCGTGACTGCCGACGTCTATCGCATCGACATTCAGGACCGTATCTCGCTGTCCTCCAATCTGGTGCTCAATAACACCGCCATCAATTACCTGCGCAGCAATGGCGTAGGTGATATCAACTACACCAGTGCCCGTTATTTCACCAACGCCACGGACACCAGCACCGATGGCGTCGATCTGGTCGCCAATTACCGCTACCAATTCGACAACGGCGTGCGCTGGAACAGCACGGTGGGTTACAACTACAACCACACCAAAGTCACCGACGTTAAGGCCAACCCGGCGATTCTCGATCAGTTGGGGGTGAACCTGGTGCGGGTAGACCGCAGGGAGCGCATCGGTTTGCTGGGCGACACCACGCCGCAACACAAACTGACGCTGGGCAATGACCTGTCGTTTGGCAACTGGGCTCTGCACTCCAACCTGGTCCGCTACGGCGAGTTCACCAGCTATCAGGCCGACAAGGTCAACGACCAGACCTTCAGCGCCGCCTGGCTGCTGGACCTGGCGGTCGACTACAAACTCAAGAGCTGGGTCTTCACCCTGGGTGGCGACAACGTCACCGACAAATACCCGGAAAAGCTCAACGACTTCTCCTCCAGCGGCGGCAACCTGGCCTACAGCACATTCTCGCCCTACGGGTACAGCGGCGCTTATTACTACGGCAAGGTGACGTATAACTGGTAGCCGGACATGGCGCTGATGGTTATGCGCACATCCAACTGACTGTCGTGTCACTACTTCGCGTTTGCATACAGTTCGTGACGCTGCGCGTCATATCTGTGCTGCAACACAACGTTATGCCTTACTCGTAGTCACTGCACATAAACAAAAGCGCTTCTTGGCGCGATGGCAGTGACGACGCAAATTGCGACGTAAGTGACGGCTGAGTCCTAACGCTGATCCGGGGGTAACTCGGCAGGACGCCGAGTTAGCCGCACCGGGCCATGGAGGGCACGTTGCGGCGACCCCCGGATCATTGACAGGGCGAAGGAACCCGACGAAGTCGGGACGGAAACGGAGACAG
>NZ_WIBD01000016.1:0-91167 GCF_009495975.1 Pseudomonas sp. SZ57
AGCCGATTTTGCATTCCGACCAAGGCTGGCAATATCGGATGCCTATTTACCAGCGACTGCTCAATGAGAATTCGATCGCAGCCAGCATGTCGCGCAAGGGTAACTGCTACGACAACGCGGCTATTGAGAGCTTTTTTAGCACACTGAAATCCGAATTTTTCTACCTGAACAAATTTAACGATCTGGATGAGCTTCAAGCGGGTATCGAAGAGTACATTGAGTATTACAATCACTCACGCATAAAACTGAAGCTTAACGGCCTGAGTCCTGTGGAATACAGAATGCAGGCTGCCAAGGCAGCGTAGGTGGATAATTGTCCAACCTTCGGGGGTCACACCACTCCAGCGTGGGCATGCAGTTCGTGACGCTCCGCGTCACATTCATTCGCCGCGCAGTTACTTTTGACCCGACATAAAAAAACCCGCATTTCTGCGGGTTTCTTCAATGCTCAGTCAACTCAGTTGACCTTGGCATCCAGTTCGCCACGCGCGTAGCGTTCGAACATGGCGTCCAGGGAGATCGGCTTGATCTTCGAGGCGTTGCCAGCGGTGCCGAATGCTTCGTAACGGGCGATACAGACGTCACGCATGGCCGAAACAGTCTTGGCCAGGTACTTGCGCGGGTCGAACTCGCTCGGGTTTTTGGCCATGAACTCGCGGATGGCACCGGTGGACGCCAGACGCAGGTCGGTGTCGATGTTGACCTTGCGCACGCCGTGCTTGATGCCTTCAACGATTTCTTCGACCGGCACACCGTAGGTTTCTTTGATGTCGCCGCCGAACTCGTTGATGATCTTCAGCCATTCCTGTGGAACAGACGAAGAACCGTGCATCACCAGGTGAGTGTTGGGGATGCGCTTGTGGATCTCTTTGATACGCTCGATCGCCAGGATGTCGCCGGTAGGCGGCTTGGTGAACTTGTAAGCGCCGTGGCTGGTGCCGATGGCGATGGCCAGGGCATCGACCTGAGTGCGCTTGACGAAGTCGGCGGCTTCTTCCGGGTCGGTCAGCATCTGGCTGTGATCCAGAACACCTTCCGCACCAACGCCGTCTTCTTCACCGGCCATGCCGGTTTCCAGCGAACCCAGCACGCCCAGCTCGCCTTCCACGGAAACGCCGCAGGCGTGAGCGAAAGACACCACGCGACGGGTAACGTCGACGTTGTAGTCGTAATCGGCCGGAGACTTGCCGTCTTCACGCAGCGAGCCGTCCATCATCACCGAGCTGAAGCCCAGCTGGATCGAGCGCTGGCAGATGTCAGGGCTGGTGCCGTGGTCCTGGTGCATAACCACCGGGATGTGCGGAAACTCTTCGATCGCGGCGAGGATCAGGTGACGCAGAAACGGCGCACCGGCGTACTTGCGGGCACCGGCAGAAGCCTGGACGATCACCGGGGAGTCGGTCTTGTCGGCCGCTTCCATAATGGCGCGCATCTGTTCCAGGTTGTTTACGTTGAAAGCTGGAACGCCGTAGCCGAATTCGGCTGCGTGGTCCAACATCTGGCGCATGCTGATAAGTGCCATTGTCTGTGTCTCTCCCGGTAGGGTCGTTAGTCGAGCAAGCCTGCCGTAGTGGCGGCTGCCATTCAAGTTATAAGCTCAGCCGCGAGGCCGTGCGTGTGTGCCCGAGATCCGACTTATCTGGCCTTGCAGCCGCGACCGATCAGATCGTTGGTAGCGTCCCAGTAGATCAGGCCCTCGCTACCCTTGTTGACGAATGCCAACACATTGTTGCTGTACAGCGTACCGCTGGCAGCGCCGGGTTCGGCCTTGAGCCTGAACACCTGATCGCTCTGATTCAGACGCACATCGACTTCCTTCTTGGCCGAGTCGATGTAGCGCCAGTTGACCTCTGCATTGCTGTCGCATACCCAGCGATTCCAGGGGTCATTCTGCTGCGGTGAACTCATGCTCGAACAACCGCCAAGCACTGCCAAAACCCCAAGGGCAATCACGCCTTTCATTACGTCTCCTGGCTGCCCTGCGAAACGCGGCACGTGCCGGTCGTTTCAACTGTCAGGGGCAGTTCTGTTCCTGATTTCGGTCATCGGCCGGCTCACCGGTGACATGTGCCTCGACCCGTTGACTGTTTTCAGTCGTCGGCACATTCACGGCGGCCGGGCTGAATATCTGACAGGTCTTGGCACGCGAGCCAGAACCGGTACAACCAGCCAGTACAATGCAGCTCATCAGAGCCAGGGCAGCGATCTTCATGGCGAAACTCCTTTCGCGGAAAAATATCCACCCTTTAAAGACCGCTGAAGCCCGTCAATGTTGCCAACGGGTTTCAGACCTGGCTCACAGGCAACCTACATTGCCGGTCCGCGGCATGAATTGATAACGATCCCACACCTCCGGACCGCCGCGTTTGTAGACCACCGGCACCGTTTCTGCCTGCCAGCCCGCCTGATAGCAGCTTAGCTGGAGCGGTTGGGTCGGGGAGTCGCTCTCCACCTCTTCAGCCGCAGGCTTGCCCGCGCAACCGGCCAACAAACCTGCGATGAGAAACCACGGTAACGCCCTGACCATTGACCACTCCTTGTCCAAAGCTTTCACTCAAGCCTTGGCGCGTTGTTCGAGCACTTCCACCGCTGGCAGAACCTTGCCTTCCACGAACTCGAGGAACGCACCGCCACCGGTCGAAATGTAGGAAATCTGTTGCGCAACACCGTACTTGTCGATGGCTGCCAGCGTGTCGCCGCCGCCCGCGATGGAGAACGCCGGGCTTTCAGCGATGGCCTTGGCCAGCGTCTTGGTGCCTTCACCGAACTGATCGAACTCGAACACGCCGACCGGACCGTTCCACAGGATAGTCCCTGAAGATTTCAGTAATTCGGCGAAATGCGCAGCAGTTTGCGGGCCAATATCGAGAATCATGTCGTCATCGGCGACGTCGGCGATCAGCTTGACGGTAGCGGCAGCGCTCTCGGCGAACTCCTTGGCAACCACCACGTCAGTCGGCAACGGCACGCTGACTTTGGCGGCGATGGCGCGTGCGGTGTCGAGCAGATCAGGTTCGTACAGCGATTTACCGACCTTGTGACCGGCTGCAGCCAGGAAGGTGTTGGCAATGCCGCCGCCGACGATCAACTGATTGCAGATGCCGCTCAGGCTGTTGAGCACGTCCAGCTTGGTGGAGACCTTGGAGCCGGCAACGATGGCGGTCATCGGCTGGGCTGGAGCACCCAGGGCCTTGCCCAGCGCTTCGAGCTCGGCGGCCAGCAACGGACCTGCTGCGGCCACCTTGGCGAATTTGGCCACGCCGTGAGTAGAACCCTCGGCACGGTGCGCGGTGCCAAAGGCATCCATCACGAACACGTCGCACAGCGCTGCGTATTGCTGCGCCAGCTCGTCGGCGTTCTTTTTCTCGCCCTTGTTGAAGCGAACGTTCTCGAACAGGACGACATCACCGGCCTTCACGTCGACACCGTCCAGGTAATCGGCAACCAGCGGAACGTCACGACCCAGCGCCTTGCTCAGGTAGTCGGCAACCGGCTTGAGGCTGTTCTCGGCAGAAAACTCACCTTCTGTCGGGCGGCCAAGGTGCGAGCAGACCATGACGGCCGCGCCCTTCTCCAACGCCAGCCTGATGGTCGGCAGCGAAGCGAGGATACGTGCATCACTGCTGACCACGCCGTCCTTTACCGGGACGTTGAGGTCTTCGCGGATCAGTACACGTTTACCTTGCAGATCGAGGTCGGTCATCTTCAAGACGGTCATGAGCATTCCTGTTTTTTTACTGTTATTGGTCAGCGACGCGCAGAAAGTGATCGGCGACGTCGAGCATTCGATTGGCAAAGCCCCACTCGTTGTCGAACCAGGCCAGCAGATTGACCAGCCGGGGTCCGGAAACGCGGGTCTGACTCGCATCGACAATGGCCGAATGCGGGTCATGGTTGAAATCGCAACTGGCGTGCGGCAGTTCAGTGTAGGCCAGCAGCCCCTTGAGCGGGCCGCTGGTGGCGGCCTCACGCAGGATACGGTTGATCTCCACGGCATCGGTGTCTCGCGACATCTGCAAGGTAATGTCCAGACAGGACACATTCACCGTCGGCACGCGAACAGCTTTGGCCTGAATTCGGCCGGCAAGTTCCGGAAGCAGCCGCTCGATTCCTCGCGCCAGACCGGTGGACACCGGAATGATCGACTGGAAAGCCGAGCGGGTACGGCGCAGATCCTCGTGATGATAAGCGTCGATCACCGGTTGATCGTTCATCGCCGAGTGGATGGTGGTGATGGTCATGTATTCCAGGCCGATCGCCTGATCCAGCAAGCGCAGCAGCGGCACACTGCAGTTGGTGGTGCACGACGCGGCCGAGACCAGCAGCTCGCGGCCAGTCAGCTTGTGCTGGTTGATGCCGAACACCACGGTGGCATCGACATCCCGTTCGCTGGCCATCGGCTGGGAAAACAGCACCCGCGGCGCGCCGGCATCCAGAAAACGCTGGCCGTCTTCGCGAGTGTTGTAGACGCCAGAGCACTCGAGCACCAGATCGACTTCCAGACCGGCCCAGTCGATGCCTTCCGGCGTCGCACTGCGCAGCACCTTGATCCGGTGGTCATTGATGTGCAGGTATTGCCCTTCGACCCGCACTTCGCCGGGAAACCGGCCGTGTGTGGAGTCAAAGCGCGTGAGGTATTCGAGACTGGCCATGTCAGCCAGATCATTGATGGCAACTACTTCAAACCCGGCCTTGGCCCCTCGCTCGCACAGCGCGCGAACGACACAACGACCAATACGGCCGTAGCCGTTCAGAGCAACTTTGTAAGGGCGGGGCTGGGGCATGAAATTTTCGCCAGGGAATAACAATCATGTGGGAGCGAAGCGTCGCCCGGTCCGCTCCCACAACATCAACATCACATAGCTGATCAGTCTTCCAGCAGCTCTTCAGCAGTGCTCAGGACGTTTTCCAGCGTAAACCCGAACTCTTCGAACAGCGCTGGCGCAGGGGCCGACTCGCCGAAGGTGGTCATGCCGATCACGCGTCCTTCCAGGCCGACGTATTTGTACCAGTAGTCGGCGTGAGCCGCTTCGATGGCAATACGCGCGCTGACCTGCAACGGCAGCACCGCCTGCTTGTACGCAGCATCCTGAGCTTCGAAAATGCTGGTGCATGGCATGGACACCACGCGCACGTTGCGACCCTGTTCGGTCAGCTTGTCGTACGCCTGCACGGCCAGACCGACTTCCGAACCGGTCGCGATCAGGATCAGCTCAGGCTCGGCCGCGCAATCACGCAGTACGTAACCGCCACGCGCGATGTAGGACAGTTGCTTCTCGTCGCGTGCCTGGTGAGTCAGGTTCTGACGGGAGAAGATCAGTGCCGACGGGCCATCGTCACGCTCGATAGCGTGTTTCCAGGCCACGGCCGATTCCACCGCATCCGCAGGGCGCCAGGTGTCCAGGTTCGGCGTGGTACGCAGGCTGGTCAACTGCTCGATCGGCTGGTGAGTCGGGCCGTCTTCGCCCAGACCGATGGAGTCGTGGGTGAATACGTAGATCACGCGCTTCTTCATCAACGAGGCCATACGCACCGCGTTGCGAGCATATTCCATGAAGATCAGGAAGGTTGCGCCGTAAGGCACGAAGCCGCCGTGCAGGGCGATGCCATTCATCATGGCGCCCATGCCGAACTCACGAACACCGTAATGCAGGTAGTTGCCGTTAGGGTCTTCGCCGGTGATGCTCTTGCAGCCTTTCCAGATGGTCAGGTTGGACCCGGCCAGGTCAGCCGAACCACCCAGAATTTCCGGCAGCAACGGGCCCAGTGCGCTCAGCGCGTTCTGGCTGGCCTTGCGGCTGGCGATGGTTTCGCCCTTGGCGTTGACTTCGGCGACATAAGCCGCTGATTTTTCAGCGAAATCAGCAGGCAATTGCCCACTCATGCGACGAATGAAGTCGTTGGCCAGCTCCGGGAAAGCGGCGGAATAATCAGCAAAACGCTGATCCCATTCGGCTTCGGCAGCCAGGCCTTTTTCCTTCCCGTTCCACTCGGCATAGATATCAGCCGGGATTTCGAAAGGACCGTAGTTCCACTTCAGCGCAGCACGGGTCAGGGCGATTTCGTCGGCACCCAGCGGCGCACCGTGGGACTCTTCCTTGCCCTGCTTGTTCGGCGAACCGAAACCGATGGTGGTCTTGCAGCAGATCAGCGTTGGCTGATCGCTCTTGCGAGCGGTTTCGATGGCCGTCTTGATTTCTTCAGGGTCATGACCGTCGACATTGCGGATCACCAACCAGCCGTAGGACTCGAAACGCTTCGGCGTATCGTCGGTGAACCAGCCTTCCACTTCGCCATCGATGGAGATGCCGTTGTCGTCGTAGAACGCGATCAGCTTGTTCAGTTGCAACGTACCGGCCAGCGAGGCCGCTTCGTGGGAAATACCTTCCATCATGCAGCCATCGCCCATGAACACGTAGGTATGGTGATCGACGATGGAGTGGCCTGGACGGTTGAACTGTGCGGCGAGTGTCTTCTCGGCGGCAGCGAAACCGACGGCGTTGGCAAAGCCCTGACCCAGCGGACCGGTGGTGGTCTCGACGCCAGGCGTGTAACCGTATTCCGGGTGGCCGGGAGTACGGCTGTGCAATTGACGGAAGTTTTTCAGGTCGTCGATGGACAGGTCGTAGCCGGTCAGGTGCAGCAGCGAATAGACCAGCATCGAGCCGTGGCCGTTGGACATGATGAAACGGTCACGGTCGGCGAACGAAGGGTTTGCCGGGTTGTGTTTCATATAATCGCGCCAAAGAACCTCGGCGATATCCGCCATGCCCATGGGGGCACCCGGATGGCCGCTGTTGGCTTTTTGCACGGCATCCATGCTGAGGGCACGAATAGCGTTGGCACGCTCACGACGGCTTGGCATCGCTGATCTCCTGGGAATTAAGAAATAGGATTGAGAAAAAGAAGGCTATTTTCCCTCACGGACAGGCCGGGGGCAATCACAGATAGACGACCATAGGCTTTTTTCCGGGGTTGCGGACATTATTTGGTACGCAAAGACTGGATCACCCGTCTGCACGACAAGTTCACAACGCCTGACCGGCGCCACCCATCCAGCAATATCAAAACTTTTTGATATTGCCCTTGCGACACTCCGGATCGCTCTCTAGACTGCGCAGCTATGAACCTGCGTGTACCTGCCATTCGACACGATGCATGCGACGACCTCTCTGCATTGTGCAAGGCCGGCGGCGATCCCTTGCGGCTGAACGTGCTGCGTGTGCTGACCAACGACTCGTTCGGCGTACTGGAACTGGCGCAGATTTTCGCCATCGGCCAGTCCGGCATGAGCCACCACCTCAAGGTGCTGGCGCAGGCTGATCTGGTCGCGACACGGCGTGAAGGCAACGCGATTTTCTACCGGCGCGCCCTGCCCCACACCGACTTGCCGGGTGGCAGGCTGCATGCGGCGCTGCTCGATGAAGTGGATACGCTGGACTTGCCGGACGACGTACAAAGCCGTATTGGCCTGGTGCATCGGCAACGGGCATTGGCCAGCCAGGATTTTTTCGCCCGTACCGCAGAAAAGTTTCGTGCCCAGCAGGACCTGATCGCCGGTTTGGCGCAGTACAGCGAAAGCCTGCTGACCTTGCTCGACAAACTGAGCTTCGGCGCCCAGGCAACCGCTCTGGAAGTAGGCCCCGGTGACGGCGGCTTCCTCCCTGAGCTGGCGCGACGCTTCGCTCAGGTCATCGCGATGGACAACAGCCCGGTCATGCTCGACCTGGCGCGTGGCGTCTGCGAGCGCAAGGCACTGGCTAACGTTGAGCTGAGGCTGGCCGATGCACTGACCGACGCTAAAGTCAGCGCCGATTGCGTCGTCCTCAACATGGTGTTGCATCATTTCGCGGTACCGGCCGAAGCCTTGAGGCAACTGGCCGAACATGTAAAACCCGGCGGTAGCCTGCTGGTAACAGAATTGTGTAGTCATGACCAGAGTTGGGCCAGGGAGGCCTGTGGCGATCTCTGGTTAGGTTTCGAGCAGGAAGACCTGGCCCGTTGGGCCATCGCTGCGGGGCTAGTTCCCGGGGAAAGCCTCTATGTAGGCTTACGTAATGGTTTCCAGATCCAGGTTCGCCATTTTCAGCGACCGGCTGGCGACACTCACCATCGGTAAAATGAAGGAAACCCGTAGAGATGAGCGAATACTCACTTTTCACCTCCGAGTCCGTGTCCGAAGGGCATCCGGACAAGATCGCCGACCAGATTTCCGACGCGGTTCTGGACGCCATCATCGCTGAAGACAAATACGCCCGTGTAGCGTGCGAAACACTGGTCAAGACCGGTGTGGCGATCATCGCTGGCGAAGTGTCGACTTCGGCCTGGGTCGATCTGGAAGACATCGTGCGTAACGTCATCCTCGACATCGGCTACAACAGCTCCGACGTCGGTTTCGACGGCGCGACCTGCGGCGTGATGAACATCATCGGCAAGCAGTCGGTAGACATCGCCCAGGGCGTTGACCGCAGCAAACCTGAAGATCAGGGCGCTGGCGACCAGGGCCTGATGTTCGGCTATGCCAGCAATGAGACCGACGTGCTGATGCCAGCGCCGATCACCTTCTCCCACCAGCTGGTGCAGCGTCAGGCCGAAGCGCGTAAATCCGGCCTGCTGCCGTGGCTGCGCCCGGATGCCAAATCCCAGGTTACCTGCCGTTACGAAAACGGCAAGGTGGTCGGCGTCGACGCCATCGTCCTGTCGACCCAGCACAACCCGGATGTGTCGTACAAGGACCTGCGCGAAGGCGTGATGGAGCTGATCGTCAAGCACGTCATCCCTGCGCACCTGCTGCACAAGGACACCCAGTTCCACATCAACCCGACCGGCAACTTCATCATCGGTGGCCCGGTAGGCGACTGCGGTCTGACCGGCCGCAAGATCATCGTCGACACCTACGGCGGCATGGCACGTCACGGCGGCGGTGCTTTCTCCGGCAAGGACCCATCGAAGGTTGACCGTTCGGCTGCCTACGCCGGTCGCTACGTCGCCAAGAACATCGTCGCTGCCGGCCTGGCCGAGCGTTGCGAGATTCAGGTGTCCTACGCCATCGGCGTCGCTCAACCGACTTCGATCTCGCTGAACACGTTCGGCACCGGCAAGCTGTCCGATGACAAGATCATCAAGCTGGTCCGCGACAACTTCGACCTGCGTCCTTACGCAATCACCACCATGCTCGACCTGCTGCACCCGATGTACCAGGCCACTGCAGCCTACGGCCACTTCGGCCGTATCCCGGTCGAAATGACCGTTGGCGATGACACCTTCACCGCCTTCACCTGGGAAAAAACCGACCGCGCCGACGCCCTGCGCGCAGCTGCCGGCTTGTAAAACCCCAGAAAAAAGCCCCGGACGACCTGGTCGTTTCGGGGCTTTTTTTCGTCTGGAGATATGGAAGCTCCGAGTCCGATCAAGAAAATGCGGCGCGCCGCAGACTTGTGACGCAGAGCGTCACCCAAGGCATTCCCACGCTGGAGCGTGAGGAACGATAACCTCAACTATCGTGCCCGATGCTCTGCGCTTCTGCCCGAAGGGCGTGTGAGCTTGCTCACGAAGAGGCCGGTGCCGGCGCGACTATCGTGCGGCGCTCTGCGTCGCATGCCTTTCTGGACGCTCCGCGTCCTCTTGACGACGCAGAGCGTCGAGAACTGCGTTCCCACGCTGGAGCGTGAGGAACGATAACCTCAACTATCGTGCCCGATGCTCTGCGCTTCTGCACGAAGGGCGTGTGAGCTTGCTTACGAAGACGCCGGTGCAGGCGCGACTATCGTGCGGCGCTCTGCGTCGCATGCCTTTCTGGACGCTCCGCGTCCTCTTGACGACGCAGAGCGTCGAGAACTGCGTTCCCACGCTGGAGCGTGAGGAACGATAACCTCAACTATCGTGCCCGATACTCTGCGCTTCTGCCCGAAGGGCGTGTGAGCTTGCTTACGAAGACGCCGGTTCAGTCACTGAGCACTCCGCGTGGACATGCCTACCTGCGCAATGGCAAAACCCGGTAACCAAGCCCTACCCCTTCACCACACGACAACGACTAGCCTCATCGGGCCCATTCCTAAAGCAAGGATGCTTCGATGCTGCCCACCGTTCGACTGATGACGTGTGCTCTTCTGTTCCTTCTGCCCGGCCTCGGCCATGCCAGCCAATGCCCTGACTGGCCTGCAGCCAAGGCGCGCAGCGAGGTCACGGCCTTGCAACAGCAGATTGCTGATTGGGACGACAGTTACCACCGGCAGGGCATTTCGCAAATCCCGGACGAGCTCTACGATCAGGCGCGGCAGAAGCTGAGCCTGTGGCGCTCGTGCTTTGCCGTTTCCACACCCGAGTCCGATCCGCTAAAGACAGCCGTTGGCCCGTTACCTCATCCCGTTCCGCACACGGGCGTCAACAAGCTGGCCGACAAAGGCAGCGTCAAGGGCTGGCTCAAAGGCCGCAACGATCTGTGGATTCAACCCAAGGTCGATGGCGTAGCCGTCACGCTGGTCTATGAACAAGGCCAGCTTGTGCAGGCGATCAGTCGTGGTGACGGGCGCAAGGGGCAGGACTGGACCTCGCAGGCGCGACTGATCAAGGCCATTCCGCAAAAGTTGCCCCAGGCTGAATCCCCGATACTGCAAGGCGAGCTGTACTGGCGGCTGGACGACCATATTCAGTCCGCGTCCGGCAGCGTCAACGCGCGCAGCAAGGTCGCAGGATTACTGGCGCGGCAGACAATCAGCCCGCAGCAGGCCGACGCCATCGGGCTGTTTGTCTGGGACTGGCCGAACGGGCCTGCCGCTATGGCGCAACGTCTCGCTGGCCTGCAAGCCATGGGTTTTGAGGACAGCGCGGCCTATACGCATCCACTGGAAAACTACGCCAAGGCCGCACGCTGGCGCGAGCATTGGTATCGCAATCCCCTGCCGTTCGCCACGGATGGCGTGATCATGCGTCAAGGCCAACGCCCACCCGCGCAGCGCTGGCAAGCCAGTGCGCCTTACTGGATCGCCGCCTGGAAACATCCCTACGCCCAGGCGCTGGCCGAGGTGCGCAAGGTCAACTTCAAGATCGGCCGCAGTGGCAGGATTACGCCGGTGCTGGAGCTGACCCCGGTACGCCTCGACGACCGTACCGTCAGCCGCATCAGCACGGGCTCGCTGCAGCGCTGGCAAACACTGGATATCAGGCCTGGCGATCAGATCGCCGTGAGCCTGGCCGGACTGACGATTCCACGACTCGATGGCGTGGTGTCCCGTGCCGCTGAACGAGCTGACATGATCATTCCGCGAGCCGAAGACTTTCATGAACTCAGCTGCTGGCAAGCCACACCGGGCTGTGAAAGCCAGTTCCGCGCCAGACTGGCATGGCTCAGCGGCAAGAAAGGCCTGGCACTGCCCGGTGTTGGTCCGGGGACCTGGAACACGCTTATCGAGAACGGCCAAATCATGGGCTTACTCGATTGGATGACCCTGAATCATGCTGAGCTTGTTAACATTCCCGGCTTCGCTGAACGCAGTAGCGCTAAACTGCTCGACAGCCTGCAAACCGCACGCGAACGGCCGTTTCAGACATGGCTTAAGGCCATCGGACTGCCGCCCACGGGAGGCGCCAGACTGCCCGACAACTGGCACGAACTGGCTGACCGTAGCGTTGAGCAATGGCAAGCAGAGCCAGGCATTGGTCCTGGTCGTGCGGCCAGGCTCAGGGCTTTTTTTCAGGACCCACAGGTACAGGCACTGAGCCAGCAATTGCAGGCGCAGAGCATTTCAGGTTTTAAGTAGCGGACGTTCATTTTTCTGTCCGTATTCAAACGGAGTTCATATGCAGTTTTTATCACCACTGATTCTTTTCACCAGCTGCACGCTGCTCGCTACAACCGTGTTCGCAGACGCACAGGCGCCCTCCCCCGTGCAGTCCGAATGCCAGATCAAAAGTCAGGAAATCAGCAGCAAGATTCAGGATGCCAAGACCGAGGGTAATAAAGCGGAACAGGCCGGCCTTGAAAAGGCACTCGCCGAGGTCAACGCCAACTGCACCGAAACGTCATTGATCAAACAGCGCAAGCAGAAGGTGCTCGACGCCAAGCAGGAAGTCAGCCGCCGTCAGACCGACCTGAACAAGGCCATGGAAAAGGGCGATCCGGAGAAGATCAACAAGCGCAAGGACAAGCTCGCCGATTCGCGCAAGGAATTGCAGCAAGCCCAGACCGAACTCGAGAAAGTCCAGCCAGACGATTGATCAGGTTGCGACGCTGCCTATGATCGGCAGCGTCGCGAACAGCCTGTCAGGACACGGCCGGGAAAGCCGACACCCCGAACAGCGCGATGATCAGGCCCATGCCCACCAGCCAGACAAGCGAGCGCAGTGCGGCCAGATCGGCCAGATAGAAAATGATGTACAGCAGGCGGCTGGTGATAAACAGCACCGCCAGCACATCAATCGTCACCAACTGCGCGTTGCCGGCAATGTGCGCAATGATCACCGCTGCGGCAAACGCCGGGGTCACTTCAAAGCTGTTCAGCTGGGCAGCATGCGCACGGCGCGGGAACCCCTCCAGCTTGTCGAGAAAGGCCCGCGGGTCATGATTATGCCCGCTGCCAAATTTGCCGCTGCCGAACTTGGCGATACCGGCACAGATAATCGGCAGCAGGATCGCGACCAGCACGCACCAGAAAGCAACTGTCATACGTCCATCCTTATAGATTCAGCTTCATCGGAAGCATCCGGGCAATACCCGCTCACACACTATGAGCAGGGGGTCAGCGAAAGGTTCTTGAAGAACGACCACCAACCTGACGCATTACACCAGTTTAGGAAAGATCAGGCTGAACGTGGTGAATTGGCCCGGCTCGCTCTGCACCGTAACCTGCCCCTCGTGCAGGCTCATGATGGAACGCACAATCGCCAGCCCAAGCCCGGTCCCGCCCTGCTGTCGCGCGCGGCTGACATGCACCCGATAGAAACGATCGAACAGGCGCGGCAGGTGCTCGGCATCGATGCCATCCCCCGCATTGCGCACCGCCAGTGACACTTCATCCTCATGTGTGGCAAGCGTGAGGGTAATCACGCTGCCCGACAGACCGTGACGAATGGCGTTGGACAGCAGATTGGAAATCGCTCGCTGAATCATCAGCCGGTCCCCGGTCGCCCTGGCGTGCCCCTGAACCTGCAAGGTGATGTCGCGATCCTCCGCCGAGGAGGAAAACAGTTCAGCGACCTTGTCTGCCTCCTCACGGAGATCGATGACCTCGACCGGCAACGGCGCTGCGGGCTGGCTGACGCTGGCCAGAAACAGCATCTGACTGATCATGCGCGACATGCGCTCCAGCTCTTCGGTGCAGGACTCCAGCGCCTGCTTGTACTCCTCCGACGGGCGTGGTCTGGACAGCGTGACCTGCGCCCTGCCCATCAGATTGTTCATCGGTGAGCGCAGCTCATGCGCGAGGTCGTCCGAGAACTGCGCCAGTTGCTGCACATCACCGTCCAGCCTGTGCAGCATGAAGTTGACCGCATGTGCCAGGTCGCGCAACTCGTCAGGAAGGCCCTTCACTTTCATGCGATGAGACAGGTCGCGGGCCGAGATCAGCGCGGTGACCTTCCTGAACGCCCCCAGCGGCCTGAGCCCGCGACGCACCACCCACCAGACGCCAAAGCCGACCAGCAGCAGAATCACCGGCAAGGCCAAACAGGTCGATCTGACGTAAGCGTGCAGCAGCACGGTGTCGCTTTCCCTGTCCATGGACAGCCTGACCAGCACGTCCTGACCGGTCTTGAGGCGTACGGTCCTGTAACCCAGGAGAATCTTGTGGCCCTGGGCGGATTTCAGTTCCTGAAAGCCTTGCGGCAGCGCATCGGTATCGGGAACCGGCAGACTTCGTCCCTCCTGGTTACCGACGCTCATCAATTCTTGCCGAGGGTTGCCCACGTCGAGAATGGTCAGCGAGAAGCTGTCATGCCCGACGATCTGGTCACGCAGCGTGTGCGGGTACTGGACGATGTCGACAACGCCCAGAAACCCCTCGCTCATGCTGTGTTCGATCTGCCTGAACTTCTCGTTCAAACCGTCTTCGGCACGTATATCGAGCTGACGGGAAATGGCTGCGTAGGCGAGCATTTCCATGACCAGCACCAGGCACCCGATGAGTGCCGCGACCGTCAATCCGAGACGTGTCGAGAGACGGGTCAGCTTCATTCACGCACTTCCAGTACGTAACCGACGCCACGCAGCGTATGAATCAGCTTGGTCTCGAACGGATCGTCGATCTTCGCGCGCAGACGGCGGATCGACACCTCCACCACATTGGTGTCGCAATCGAAGTTCATGTCCCAGACCAGAGAGATGATCTGGGTGCGCGACATGACTTCGCCGCTGTGCCGCATCAACAGATGCAGCAGCGCGAATTCCTTGGTCGTCAGGTCGATGCGCTGGCTGCCGCGGAATGCCCTGTGGCGCCCCTGATCCAGCTCCAGATCGCCGACCTGCAACACCTTGGAAGTGGTGGTCTGCTCGCTACGGCGCATCAGCGTGCGGACCCGTGCCAGCAACTCCGGAAACTCGAATGGCTTGACCAGATAATCATCGGCGCCCATTTCCAGGCCCTTGACCTTCTCCTCAAGACGCCCGCGTGCAGTGACCATCATGATGCGGGTACTGACGGTCTTCCTCAGGCGGCTCAACACCTCCCAGCCGTCCATCTCCGGCAGGTTCACGTCCAGTATCACCACATCGTAAGCCTGATGCTGCGCAAGGTAGAGACCATCGAGGCCGGTGGCAGCGATATCGACGATATAGCCACTTTCGGTCAGACCCTGATGCATGTATTCGGCAGTTTTCGGCTCGTCCTCGACGACAAGGATTCGCATAACCAGGCTTCCTGTTTGATGAACGGTGAATGACGATGCCGTGCAGTGTACTGAAAAGAAACGCCCATCCCGCTGGATAACAAAATCGTAATTTTGCAGCAATCCCTCTGATAACTCCGGTTGCATACAGTCCCCTCAGCCAACTTCAGCGCCCTGGTGCCTGTTTGTTTTTTGCTTTCGATGGGGTGAGTCATGCGACTGGAGAATAACGTGCGCGCTCAGCGTACAGATCGATTGGCAGGAAGTGCGCTATGAGAGTCGCCGCACTTTGCCTGGTGTTGTTACCGCTTGTTGCCCCTGGCATTGCCGCAGCTCAAGGCATCAGCCTGGCTCAGGCCCTGGAGGCAGCCTTCGCCCGTAACCCGGAACTTGCCGCAGCCCAGTGGGAGATCGGCGTCGCCGAAGGCGATCGACAGCAGGCCGGACTGATCCCCAACCCGACGGTGTCATGGGAAGTGGAAGACACCCGCCGCGAGACCAGCACCACCACCGTGATGCTCAGTCAGGCCCTGGAACTGGGCGGCAAGCGCGGGGCGCGCATTGAGGCCGCCAGCAAGGGTCAGGACGCTGCGCAGCTGGAGCTGGAGCGGCGCGGCAACGAGCTGCGTGCCGAAGTGGTTCAGGCGTTTTACGCAGCCGCGCGGGCACAGGCTGGCCTGGAGCTGGCCCGTCAATCCAGAGCATTGGCCGAGCGCGGCCTTGAGGTTGCCGAAGGGCGAGTCCGGGCGGGCAAGGTATCGCCGGTGGAAGCCACACGCGCCCAAGTGCAACTGGCCGAAACCGACCTGCTGGTCCGCCGCGCCGAGACCCTGAAAATCAACAGCAACCGCGAGCTGGCGCGCACCACTGGTTCGCCGCTCGCCTCTTTCGAACGTCTGGACTACAACGACCTGTCGCCAGGCAAGCTGCCACCGGGCGCAAAGCTACTGACCGCCCTCAATCAGTCCGCCGAGCTGCGCCTGGCCCAGACCCAGATCGAGCAACGCGAAGCCGCGCTCGGGTCGGAGCGCGCCAAGCGCATCCCGGACCTGACCGTCAGCGTCGGCAGCCAGTACAGCCGCGAAGAGCGCGAGCGGGTCAACGTCGTGGGTTTGTCGATGCCACTGCCGCTATTCGATCGAAACCAGGGCAACGTGCTCGCGGCATCACGCCGTGCCGACCAGTCGCGCGACCTGCGCAACGCCGTCGAACTCAGGCTGCGCACCCAGACGCAGTCCGCCCTCGATCAATGGAACACCGCCGCGCAGGAAGTCGAGTCCTTCGACCGCGTGATCCTGCCCGCCGCGCAACGTGCAGTCGACACGGCAACGCGCGGCTTCGAGATGGGCAAGTTCGGTTTTCTGGAAGTGCTGGATGCGCAACGGACGCTGATCTCGGCGCGCAGCCAGTACCTAGAATCGCTGGCCACCGCCACCGAGGCCAGAGTCGCCATCGAGCGAATCCACGGTGACCTCAACCGCTTCAGCCTCAACCCCTGACTTTCCTTTTCCGCCTGTATCGAGCGTATCCAAAAGTGCTGCATGCACCTGATCGCCGGGAGCCTTCATGAACAACAAACGAAGCATTGCCATCGCACTGGCGGTGGTGGTCATCATTGGTCTGGGCAGTCTGACCCTGAACCCGCAGAGGCTGCCGTTCGCAGCCGGACCAGAACCGTCAGCCGATGAGCACGCGCATGAATCCGGGCAGGGCCATGCTGACGAGCAGGAGCACGGCAACGAGGCAAAGAAACCGGATGCCGCAGCCTCCGAGTCTTCCCATGAAGAAGAGGAAGAAGGACACATCGAGCTGACTGCCGAGCAGATCAAGGCGGCAGGCATTGAGCTGGCCAGCGCCGAACCTCGGCAGATGAACACGACCGTGACCTTCCCCGGCGAAATCCGCTTCGATGAAGACCGCACTGCGCATGTCGTGCCGCGGGTCAGCGGCGTGGTCGAAGCGGTGAAAGTCGATCTGGGTCAATCGGTGAAAAAGGGCCAGGTGCTGGCGGTGATTGCCAGCCAGCAGATTTCCGATCAGCGCAGCGAATTGAACGCTGCGCAACGACGTCAGGAACTGGCGCGCCTGACCTTGCAACGCGAAAAGAAACTCTGGGAAGACAAAATCTCGGCCGAGCAGGATTACTTGCAGGCGCGTCAGGACTTTCAGGAAGCCGACATTAACCTGGCCAACGCGCGGCAGAAGATCAGCGCCATCGGTGCCAGCACCCATCCTTCGGCGGGAAGCCGCTACGAGCTGATCGCACCGTTTGACGCCGTGGTCGTGGAAAAGCACCTGGGCATCGGCGAGATGGTCAGCGAGGCCAGCAACGCCTTCACGCTGTCAGACCTGTCGCGTGTCTGGGCCACCTTCGGCGTGGCGCCCAGGGATCTGGACAAGGTGGTGGTCGGTCGTCCGGTCATCGTCAGTGCGCCCGACCTGAATGCCCGGGTCGAAGGACGAGTCGGCTACGTCGGCAGCCTGCTGGGCGAGCAGACCCGCGCTGCGGCCGTGCGCGTGACGCTGGCCAACCCCCAGGGCGCATGGCGTCCCGGCCTGTTCGTTTCGGTGGAAGTCGCCGCCGAGCAGTCCAGTGTGGCGGTCAGCCTTCCCGAATCGGCGATCCAGTCGGTCGAGGACAAGCCCTCGGTCTTCGTGCGCAACGCTGAAGGTTTTCAACTGACGCCGGTGACACTTGGCCGCCGCGATGGTGGCCACGTGGAAATCGTCAAGGGCCTGGCGGCCGGCACACAAGTGGCCACCGCCGGCAGTTTCATCCTCAAGTCGGAGCTGGGCAAAGGCTCCGCCGAGCACGCCCATTGATCTGCGTCCCACGAGTACCCCCACATGTTTGAACGGTTGATTCAATTCGCGATTGAACAGCGCATCGTCGTGATGCTTGCTGTGTTGCTCATGGCTGGGCTGGGCATCGCCAGTTACCAGAAGCTGCCCATCGATGCGGTCCCCGACATCACCAACGTACAGGTGCAGATCAACACGTCCGCACCCGGTTTCTCGCCGCTGGAAACCGAGCAGCGCATCACCTTCGCCATCGAGACCAACATGGCGGGCCTGCCCGGTCTGCAACAGACGCGCTCGCTGTCGCGCTCGGGCCTGTCGCAGGTCACGGTGATTTTCGAGGACGGCACCGACCTGTTCTTCGCCCGCCAACTGGTAAACGAGCGCCTGCAGATCGCCAAGGACCAGTTGCCGGAAGGCGTCGATGCGATGATGGGGCCGATCTCCACCGGCCTCGGCGAGATCTTCCTGTGGACAGTCGAAGCCCGCGAGGGCGCGCTGAAAGAAGACGGCACGCCGTACACGCCGACCGACCTGCGGGTGATTCAGGACTGGATCATCAAGCCACAGTTGCGCAACGTGCCGGGCGTGGCCGAGATCAACACCATCGGCGGTTTCGCCAGGCAGTACCAGATTGCGCCTGATCCGAAAAAACTGGCCGCCTACAAGCTGACGCTGAACGATCTGGTGGCAGCGCTGGAGCGCAACAACGCCAACGTCGGCGCAGGCTATATAGAACGCGGCGGCGAGCAGTTACTGATTCGCGCACCCGGTCAGCTGGGCACCGTGGACGACATCGCCAACATCGTCATCGCCAATGTGCAGGGCACGCCGATCAGAATCAGCAGCGTGGCCGAGGTCGGCATCGGCAAGGAAATGCGCTCCGGCGCAGCCACCGAAAATGGCCGTGAAGTGGTGCTCGGCACGGTGTTCATGCTGATCGGTGAAAACAGCCGGACCGTCTCGCAGGCGGTGGCCGCCAAACTCGCCGAGATCAACCGCACACTGCCTGCAGGTGTCGAAGCGGTAACGGTTTATGACCGCACCACGCTGGTGGAAAAAGCCATCGCGACGGTCAAGAAGAACCTGATCGAAGGCGCGATTCTGGTCATCGTGATTCTGTTTCTGTTCCTCGGCAACATCCGTGCTGCGCTGATCACCGCCATGGTGATTCCGCTGGCCATGCTATTCACCTTCACCGGCATGTTCACCAACAAGGTCAGCGCCAACCTGATGAGCCTGGGCGCGCTGGACTTCGGCATCATTGTCGATGGCGCGGTGGTGATCGTCGAAAACGCGATCCGCAGACTGGCGCATGCCCAGCAAAAGCACGGTCGCATGCTGACCCGCAGCGAGCGTTTCCACGAGGTCTTCGCCGCCGCCAGAGAAGCCCGTCGACCGTTGATCTTTGGTCAGTTGATCATCATGGTCGTGTACCTGCCGATCTTCGCCCTCACCGGTGTGGAAGGCAAAATGTTCCACCCGATGGCCTTCACCGTGGTCATCGCCCTGCTCGGCGCCATGATTCTTTCGGTGACCTTCGTACCTGCCGCCATCGCCATGTTCGTGACCGGCAAGGTCAAGGAAGAAGAAGGCTTTGTGATGCGCACCGCCCGCCAGCGCTACGCGCCGATCCTGAGCTGGGTACTGGGGCATCGCTCGATAGCGTTCGGCATGGCCTTGTTGCTGATCGTGCTGTCGGGGTTCACCGCCAGCCGCATGGGCAGCGAGTTCATCCCCAGCCTGAGCGAAGGCGACTTCGCCCTGCAGGCGCTGCGGGTGCCCGGCACCAGCCTGACCCAGTCGGTGGACATGCAGCAGCGTCTGGAAAAAGCCATCATCGACAAGGTCCCGGAAGTGCAGCGCGTGTTCGCCCGCACCGGCACCGCCGAGATCGCCGCCGACCCGATGCCGCCCAACATCTCCGACAGCTACGTGATGCTCAAACCGCAAAGCGAATGGCCTGACCCGGACAAGTCTCGCGAAACACTGATCGCCGACCTGCAAAAGGCCGCCGCCAGTGTACCGGGCAGCAACTACGAACTGTCCCAGCCGATCCAGTTGCGCTTCAACGAACTGGTTTCCGGCGTGCGCAGCGATGTCGCGGTAAAGGTCTTCGGCGACGACATGAACGTGCTGAACCAGACCGCCGCAAAAATCGCCGCCACCCTGCAAAAAGTGCCAGGCGCCTCGGAAGTCAAAGTCGAGCAGACCACCGGGCTGCCGGTGCTGACCATCAACATCGATCGCGACAAGGCCGCGCGTTATGGCCTCAACGTGGCCGACGTGCAGGACGCCATCGCCATTGCGCTGGGCGGTCGTCAGGCGGGCACGCTGTATGAGGGCGACCGCCGCTTCGACATGGTGGTGCGCCTCTCCGAGCAACTGCGAACCGATGTGGACGGGCTCTCCAGCCTGCTCATTCCGGTGCCTGCAAGCGCTGGCAATCAGCAGATCAGCTTCATCGCCCTGTCTCAGGTCGCCAGTCTCGACCTGGTACTCGGCCCGAACCAGATCAGCCGCGAGAACGGCAAACGCGTGGTCATCGTCAGCGCCAACGTGCGCGGTCGGGATCTCGGCTCGTTTGTCGAAGAAGCGGGCACCACCATCGACAACGGCGTGCAGATCCCGGCCGGCTACTGGACCAGTTGGGGCGGGCAATTCGAACAACTGCAATCGGCCGCCAAACGCCTGCAGATCGTCGTGCCGGTGGCGCTGCTGCTGGTACTGGCGCTGTTGTTCATGATGTTCAACAACCTCAAGGACGGCCTGCTGGTCTTCACCGGCATCCCGTTCGCCCTGACCGGCGGCGTCATGGCTCTGTGGCTGCGCGACATTCCCCTGTCGATCTCCGCAGGCGTGGGCTTCATCGCCCTGTCGGGTGTGGCGGTGCTGAACGGCCTGGTAATGATCGCCTTCATCCGCAGCCTGCGCGAACAAGGCCACTCGCTGCACAGCGCCATCAACGAAGGCGCCCTCACCCGCCTGCGCCCGGTGCTGATGACCGCACTGGTCGCCTCCCTGGGCTTCATCCCCATGGCCCTCGCCACCGGGACTGGCGCCGAAGTGCAGCGACCTCTGGCGACGGTGGTGATTGGCGGGATTCTGTCGTCGACAGCGCTGACGTTGCTGGTGTTGCCGGCGTTGTATCAGTGGGCGCATCGGCGGGAGGATGAGGAGGCGATTGAGGCGTTGAAATAGGTTTTTAAGTAAAAATTGCGCTGATCCAGCTGATGTTACCGTCAACTGGCCCAGCGCAGTCGGCAATGTCTGTAGCCAAAGTCTTACTCCATTTCCAGAAACGCAGCACACTTGCTGGCGAATGACCCAGATAGACGCTGCAGCACTGAACGGTGATATTTAGAGCCTCAGCATTTACCTGCTGACGATTGAGTGCCTCAAGCAACAGTTGCTTGAGCAAGACAAGATCGTCAGTAAAGTCAAAAAAGAACAAGGAAGCTGCATGAGTGGTTATGTTCCAAGACCAGCTTTGCCCAATGCAAGTAAAAGCAACAGCGGTGTGGAGCCTGTCGATATTCATGCCCAGCGCTGGGCCGAATACAAAGTCCATCAAGCGAAGGAAGACGCCAAGCCCAACACCGTGGGCTGTGTGTTTGCAAAGAGCTGCGATCTTCCAGACGGCGTGATCGACCATGAGAAACCAGCAGGGTTTATTCCTGCTGAGAAGGTAGCCAACTACGGCGATCTATCAATTCTCGGCGGCCGTGAAACAGATGCGGACGGGAAGATCCACCTCAAAAAGATCAGTGGAAGCGCGTTGCCGACAGCGCTCGGAACACTTTTATTGCGCGGTGCAGCGACTACTGCGAGTCTTTCCTGCAGCGATCTCTGCACCACTGGAGCGGCTGTTGCTGCGGGTACAGGGACTGCTGCAACTGGCGCGGGGACTGGAGCAGGCGTAGTCACGGCAGGTGTTGCAGCCGGTGCCTTGGCCGGTGTGGTTGCACTGCTCTGGCCATCAAGCCTCGGTGATAGCAGTCTTTACACCGAAGAACAGCTTAAGTCGCTCAAGGAAGGCCGCACACGTGTTCGGTTGCATATCGAGCAACAAGCTGATGGCACTCTGAAAGGTTATGGTTACAACACTCAGAAGCGCCGCGATTGGGAAATGATTCCGGTCGTGCAGTTCAAGGCGCAAGGCTCGCAGCAGGTGGCCGATTTTGGTGACGGCGTTACGTTGATTTGGACGCCTGCCGCAACCCCCGCCGATACGTTGGGAATTCCAGCACTGGAAGTCGCACCGCAAGCCCCGCAAATCTGGATTTATCCGCCGACCGAGCAAGCGGATAACATGATCGTCAACCCGACTCATCCGCCTGACTACAAGGATTTTATCCTTGTTTTTCCGGCTGACTCGGGCATAAAACCGCTCTACATCGTGATGAACGTGCGCCTCGATCCGGGCACCGTGACAGGGCAGGGGCAGGACGTTTCGGGGATTTGGTTAGCCGGTGCAGGGGCTGGGCTTGGTGCAGCAATTCCAACTCGTATTGCTGACCAGCTCCGGGGGAAAAGCTTTGCCAGTTTCGACGCGTTCCGGGAGGCATTTTGGAAGGCCGTAGCGAGTGATTCCGAGCTAAACAGTCGATTTATTCAGAGAAATATAGATCGTATGCGAGATGGGTTTGCTCCAACCGTCCGCTATGCAGATGCCGTTGGCAAGAGAAAAGTGTTTGAGTTACATCACGTTGAATTAGTATCTGAAGGCGGCAAGGTGTACGACGTAGATAACCTGCGCGTCAATACGCCCAAAAATCACATTTATATTCACAGGTAGGTAAATCAATGAAAAAAACCATTTTTGATTATACGGAAGCTCAATTCGCTAATTTCATACAGGATATACTGGTAGCTAACAGCAGTGGTGCTTCTGATGAGGTGATGGCAGACCTTCTAGACCAGTTTTGCGAGATTGCTGATCATCCAGCTGGAACCGATCTGATTTACTATCCCGAAGACGGCGCGGATGATTCCGCCGAGGGCATTACCCAGACGGTTAAGGCTTGGCGTGCGGCCAATGGTTTGCCGGGGTTTAAAGACGCATGAGGCCCCTGAAAGGCATTAGGTAGGCACCACCACTCAGAAACGTCGCGATTGGGAAATGATTCCGGTCGTGCAGTTCAAGGCGCAAGGCTCGCAGCAAGTGGCCGATTTTGGTGGCGGCGTAACGTTGATTTGGTTAGCCGGTGCAGGGGCTGGGCTTGGTGCAGCAATTCCAACTCGTATTGCTGACCAGCTCCGGGGGAAAAGCTTTGCCAGTTTCGACGCGTTCAGGAAGGCGTTCTGGAAAGCTGTGGCGACAGATCCGGAGTTAAGCAGTCAGTTTAATCCGGATAATATTAAGAGGCTTTCGAAGGGATTATCACCAACGACCCGGATGAAAGATCAGCTCGGAAAACGGATATCTTTTGAGCTTCATCACCTAGACACAATTGCAGATGGCGGTGCTGTTTACGATGTGGATAATCTCCGTGTAAACACGCCTAAAAACCACGTAGATATTCATAGGGATGCACATTAATGGAGCTGAAAAACGCGCTTTCTGACTACACCGAATCTGAGTTCAGGCAGATAATTCAGACCATTAAAAACTGTGACGGTGACGAGGCGTTTCAGGACGATTTAATTGCTCACCTGAATCTCATTGCCTTAGAGGCTGGTGGGTCTGACTTGGTTTTTTACCCGGAGGAAGGAGCTGATAATTCAGCCGAAGGCATCACCCAAACGATTAAAGAATGGAGTGCAGCCAATGGCCTGCCCGGCTTCAAAGATGCCTGAGGTCATGCCTTGACCTGCCCGCAAGGCATTAGACGCCTCCTGGATCCTCGCTTGTGCATTGCACCTAGTGCGCGGATACCCGGCAAAACCGACTGGTCTATCACCCAAAGAAAAAAACCAGCGCCCGTAAGAGCCCCGGTTTTTTATCACGCTCAAATCGCTTGTAGTCGCCGTGGTGTCATTTCGCGGCCTGATCACCACAAGGCATGGCCACGGACCTTGAGCACAGCCAGCTCGATCCGGTTCCCGATTGCGACTCGTATTGACGATCAGTTGCGCGGCAAAAGCTTCAGCAGTTTTGGTGCGTTCAGGAAGGTATTTTGGATCTCGCTAGCTAATGACTCGGAGTTAAGTCAGCAATTCAGCTCACCTAACCTGTCCGGCATGGCATGGCATGGCAAAAAGGCTTGGCCCCCCGGCAGCACCGAAAAGCGAGCACGCAGGAAAGCGCATCGCATTCGAACTGCACCACGTAGAACTAATTAAAAACGGTGGTGCCGTGTACGATGCCGACAATCTTCGAGCTGTTACACCAAGACGTCATATTGTGAGTAATGGAATTTAAAAGCGCTCTTGCCGACTACACAGAGCACGAATTCAAAGCCCTGGTTGACACTATGGACGATGCTGGAACGGAAGAGGATTGCGGAGAGTTGGTGGAGCACTTCAACAAGGTTGTGCTTGCGGATCAAAGCCCCCAATAAAAAGAAAAGCGCCCCGAAGGACGCTTCTACGGATGCTGTCGAGAATGTGATATGCGGTCAAAGCACACTCAACGGATACTCCACAATCACCCTCACCTCATCCAGATCCGATTCAAACGCCGTAGCCCGGGTCGTTGCCTGGCGCACGCGCAGTGACAGGTCTTTCAGTGATCCGGTCTGCACGATGTATTTCGCTTCGATATCGCGCTCCCAGCGTTTTTGATCGGTCAGCGGGTTGCCTTGTGCGTCGCGGCGCACGTAGGTGTTGTTGGCGTTGGAGTAGTCGGCGTCCGTGCCTTTGCCGTAGCGGGTCATGAATGACAGGCCGGGCACGCCGAAGGTGGACATGTCGAGGTTGTAGGTGACCATCCACGAGCGCTCCTTGGGTGAGTTGAAGTCGCTGTACTGGATGGAGTTGGCCAGGTAGATGGAGTCGGACTGCCTGAGGTAGTCGAAGTCATCATCACCTTCGTTGCGCTGGTGCGAAAGCGACAGGGTGTGTGCGCCGTACTGCAGGGCGAGTTTTGCGCTCCAGATGTCGTTGTCGAATTCGCCGAGCAGCTTTTTGCCTTCGTCGGTTGCGTTGTAATAGTTCAGGCTGCCGGTCAGTGCGAGGTCATCGGAAAGTGGCAGCACATAAGACGCCGAGGCGTATTTCTGATCCCAGACATCTTTGAGTCGGCTGGTGTAGAGGCCAAGGCTCAGCGCGTCGGTGGCCTGGTAGTCGCCGCCGAAGTAGGCGACCCATGGTGCGTCGACCGCGCCGCCATAGAAGGTGGCGAAACCGTCGCGCAGGTTGCTGGAGACGGGCTGGCTCATGGAGTGCAGGCGACCGCCCTGCAGAGTCAGGCCGCTGATGCTGTTGTTGACCGCGGTAACGCCGCGGAAGCTCTCCGGCAGCAGGCGGGAGTCGCCGAAGGCAACCACCGGCGTGGACGGGAACACATCGCCCACGTTGACGACGGTGTCGAAAGCCCTGGCCTTCAGCGAGCCGCCGACTTTGCTGTACTCGTCCCGGGCGTTGCCTTGCTCATCGACCGGCAGTACATCGAACGCGCTGCGCCCACCGTTTCTGCCATCCCCCGTGTCGAGCTTGATGCCGATCATGGCAAATGCATCGACGCCGACGCCGAATGTGCCTTGAGTGAAACCTGACTGGAATCGCCCGATGATGCCCTGCGCCCATGCTTCGGAATAGCCATTGCCGGTCGGGCTGGACTCGCCGTTGCGGTGGTCGCGGTTCATGTAGAAGTTACGGTTGAGCACCGTCAGCGTGCTGCCTTCGATGAAGCCGTCTTTCTGTTCTTCGGCGAGTGCGGTAATCGGCGTTACACCTGCCAGTGTCGAGCACAGGGCAAGGGACAATGTTCTGAGTTGGGTCATATATGCTCCGATGGATCGGCAGATTGTTTTAAACGTGTCGACCTGGCTCTTTTTATAAGTACGAGAGCTGCCAGCGGGGCACCATCTTGAAGTGGCGAAGATAACGTCGAGGTGACGGCGGGATTACAAATATGAAAGGAAGTGAAGTACCGCCTGCGTTAGTTCAATACGGTGAAACAGGCATTGAACGGATACGTCTGTTTTTATTCTCGCCGAAGGCCGTAGGAGCAGGCCGGGCGACGTTTCGCTGGTTAGCGAAGATGGTGCATTTGCAGCGAGCATGCCGGCCTCTTCGCGAACAAGTTCGCTCCTACGCCCTTCGGGCAGATGCATGAAAAACGCTTATCGCCGACGTTTCTGCCAGGAATAAAAAAAGCGCCCCGAAGGACGCTTAAAGATTCGCCCCGACCAAAGGAGCAGGGAGCTGCTACAAAGGGCGAATGGGGGTGCAGCGGGTCGGGTAGCAAAGGCATCAGCCTTCGGACTTGGTCGACCGTTCAGCCTCGGCTTTCTCGTCGGCATTGACGTACCGCTCGGCTTTGCTGCTGTTCTGTTCCTTGAAACGCATCTCTTGCGCCAGGCGCATCTTGTCGGCAGCGGGGCTTGCGTACTCGTTACCGTCGTCGGCAAAGGCTGCAGTGGCGGACAAGGCAGCTACGGCGAAGACCATCGATTTGACCAGTTTCATCATCATTACCTTTCTCGGTTGAATGTCGGACCTGCGCAGCGCTCGGCGCTCGTCAGGGATGAAACAAGCTTACGGAGGGGGAGCTAACAGGAAGGTGAGCGAACAATGACAATACTGTTAGGAAGCTGACATCTTCGAGATGACCGATTTGTAATGTTTCAGCAACCTTCCGGTTAGTGCGCATTGGTTAGGGTTAAGCCACATTCAAACGGAGACAAAAGAAAATGCGCACAGCCAAATCGTTGTTACTTGCTCTGGTTATCCTTTCGCCCATCAGTGCTTTCGCCTACACCTCTGATGAAGTCAAAGCCACTACGGTGATCAAGGAACACCAGGCCAGCGTGCAGAAGTATGCCGCCCTCCATAACAAGCCGATGCCGGAGATCAAGGAGTACACCTACGGCATGAAGCTGGACATTGCCAAGCTGGTCCGCAAATCCCCGGATCTGCAAACCTGTAGCGTGATGCCAAAGCTGATGACGTACGAAGACTCCAAAGGCAAGCTGAATACGGTTCAGTACCAGGTCCTCAGCGGATGCAGAAACAGCCAATGATTATGACCCTGCCAGGAAGGCCACTCAGCGTTACATCCCCCGTCAGCCCGGACCGTCGTTCGGGCTGACTTTTTTGCGTCTGCAATCCCCTGCCTCTCCCGTCTCAAATCCAGCTTCGCTTGGTGATTCCGGCATTTTTTGCAACATCACCGCCTCTGCGTGGTCAACGCAAACCCCACTGTGGCGTGTCGAGATGTGTCTGGACGTAGATCCGTTCCATCAAACACAGGCTCGGTTACGGTGATCGAGACACTGCACTTACGGATTCTGGAATGACCGATGCTTGAACTCGCTGCTGGTTTTATCTGCCTCACTGCGCTGCTGACCTACGTGAACTACCGTTTCATCGGCCTGCCGCCCACCATTGGCGTGATGGTCACCGCGCTGATGTTTTCGTTGCTTCTGCAAGGGCTGAGCTTTCTGGGCTATCCCGGCCTGGAGGATCGCGTTCAGCAATTGATCGGCCAGATCGACTTCGGCGACCTGCTGATGAACTGGATGCTGTCCTTCCTGCTGTTCGCCGGGGCGCTGCACGTCAACCTGGGCGACTTGAGGAGCTACCGTTGGCCCATCGGCCTGTTGGCGACTTTCGGGGTGCTGATTGCAACCACCGTGATCGGCGCACTGGCCTACTGGATCTTTGCCCTGTTCGGCTGGCACGTCAGCCCGTTGTACTGCCTGCTGTTTGGTGCGCTGATCTCGCCCACTGACCCGATTGCGGTGCTCGGTGTGTTGCGTACGGCCAACGCCTCGAAACCGCTGAAGACTACGATCGTCGGCGAAAGCCTGTTCAACGACGGCACCGCGGTGGTGGTGTTCACCGTTCTGCTGGGCATCGCGCAGCTGGGCGAAACGCCGACAGTAGGCGAAACCGCTCTGCTGTTCGTCCACGAAGCGGTGGGCGGTGTGCTGTTCGGCGGCCTGATCGGTTACGCCGTGTACCTGATGATCAAGAGCATCGAGCAGTATCAGATCGAGGTCATGCTCACGCTGGCGCTGGTGATCGGCGGCTCGGCGATGGCGTCTGAACTGCATGTGTCCGGCCCTATCGCGATGGTCGTGGCCGGCCTGATCATCGGCAACCTGGGACGCAATCTGGCGATGAACGACATGACCCGTCGTTACATGGACGGTTTCTGGGAATTGCTGGATGACATGCTCAACGCGCTGCTGTTTGCGCTGATCGGCATGGAGCTGTTGCTGTTGCCGTTCTCGTGGCAGCACCTGATTGCGGCCAGCCTGCTGGCCGTGGCGATTCTGCTGTCGCGCTTCGTCACCGTCGCCCCGGCCATCCTGCTCCTGCGTCGCTGGCGCAAGGTGCCGCACGGCACGGTCCGCATCCTCACTTGGGGTGGTTTGCGCGGGGGCGTCTCGGTTGCGCTGGCGCTGGCCCTGCCGACCGGGCCGGAACGCGATCTGCTGCTGAGCATTACCTACATCGTGGTGTTGCTGTCGATCCTTCTGCAGGGCCTGACCATCGGCAAGCTGGTGAATGCCGTTACCCGCGCCCCGCAGGCGAAAGAGCCGGCAGAGCATTGATCAGACCGATGTGGCGGCGCGCCGGTATTCACTGGGCGTCTGCTGCATCTCCACGCGGAAGTGTCGGTTGAAGTTGGACAGGTTGGCATAGCCGACTTCAAAGCAGATGTCCGACACCGACATCTCGCTGTGCAGCAGCAACCGGCAAGCCCGCTGGACCCGCAGTTTGCGCATCAGGTCGATAAAACAATGGCCCGTGGTGCGCTTGAAGAAGCGTGAAAAACCCGGATCGCTCATGTCCAGTCGCTGCGCGATGACGGACAGGCGAATATCGCTGGTCAGTTCGGTCAGCAGATAGTCGAACGCCTTGTTGATCCGTTCGGAGCTGCGCGCATCCAGGGTCGGTGCATACCAGGTGCTGGCCAGCAGGCGAACCTCCTGCGCAGGCGCTTTCATCAACGTGTTGACCAGTTGCAGGAACAGAATCAGCCGCTCCAGACCCTGAGCCGGGCCGATCTCTTCAAGCAGGCGTGCAGCCTGCACCGCTGTCGCACCGGTGAACTCCAGGCCGCGTCGCGCCTGCTCGAACAGACGCTGCAAGTCGCCCATCTCCGGCAGCGTGCCGCGCAAGGCGAGCAACGCTGCACCGTCGAACTGCAGCACCACGTCCCGCCCGGGCAGATGCTCACCGGGGGCCAGATCGCCAATCCAGTCATGCGGCAGATCCGGACCGATCAGGGCCACATGCCCTGCTGCGAACTCACCGATGTAATCACCGGCCACCAGCTTGCCGCTGCCCTGGCGGATCAGATGAATTTCGAATTCCGGATGATGGTTCCAGCGTGCCAGTGCGTAGGGATAGTCATGCTCGTACCAGCGAAAGCAGTGGTCGGGCTGCGGGAGAATAACCTCAAGCTCGGCAGGGCGCTGCTCGAGCAAGGCGGCTCGGCTGTCAGGCACGGGATGCCCCTTTTTATCGTTATGAATGCGCTGTGGACGCTTGAACATACGCCCTCGGGCCTGGCCAAGGCTAGCTCGCGATCAAACTGGCACTGATACTTTTTTGCTTTCGGACCGCCGGAGCGTGCTCGGTTAAAAAAGTATCAGTCGATGATCCGCGCTGCGTTTGTTCAGCCCCTTGAGGGCTGCTGTAATCGAGCCGTCCACCAGGGTGACTCAACCGTGGCCAACAACAAAAACAATGACTCCCGCCAGACAAGGCGCGGGGTGGAGAGCACTACGATGAACATTCGGAAAACGCTTTTCCTGTCCGCAGGCGTGTCCGCCGCCCTTTTCAACCTGACTGTCCAGGCCGCCGAAACCGTGACAATCGCCACGGTGAACAACGGCGACATGATCCGCATGCAGCGCCTGTCGAAAACCTTTGAGCAGCAGCATCCCGACATCAAACTCAACTGGGTAGTGCTCGAAGAAAACGTCCTGCGCCAGCGCCTGACCACCGACATCGCCACGCAGGGCGGCCAGTTCGACGTGTTGACCATCGGCACCTACGAGACCCCGTTATGGGGCGCCAAACAGTGGCTGGAGCCGATTACCGATCTTGCGCCGGACTACGATCTGGAGGATATCTTTCCCTCGGTGCGCCAAGGCTTGTCAGTCAAGGACACGCTCTATGCCCTGCCCTTTTACGGCGAAAGCACCATTACTTATTACCGCACCGATTTGTTCAAGCAAGCAGGCTTGAGCATGCCCGAACACCCGACCTGGACGCAGCTGGGCGAATTCGCCGCGAAGCTGCATCAGCCCGCCAAGGGCGTGTACGGCATGTGCCTGCGCGGCAAGGCCGGTTGGGGCGAGAACATCGCCCTGCTCAGCACCATGGCCAACGCATTCGGCGCGCGCTGGTTCGATGAGCAATGGAAACCGCAATTGACCAGCCCGGAATGGAGCAAGGCTGCGAATTTCTACGTCAACACCCTGAAAAACTATGGCCCGCCGGGCGTATCGAGCAACGGTTTCAACGAAACCCTCGCGCTGTTCAACAGCGGCAAATGCGCATTGTGGGTGGATGCCAGCGTGGCCGGCTCGTTCACCACCGACAAGGCGCAGAGCAAGGTCGTCGACAGCGTCGGCTTTGCACCTGCGCCGGTTGAAGTGACTGACAAGGGCTCGTCATGGCTCTACGCCTGGTCGCTGGCGATACCGACTACCTCGAAGCACAAGGATGCGGCCAAGGCGTTCATCACCTGGGCGACGTCCAAGGCGTATATCCAGCTGGTCGCCGAGATAGACGGCATCAGCAACGTACCGCCTGGCACCCGCACCTCCACCTACAGCGAGGCTTACCTGAAAGCTGCACCGTTCGCCAAGGTCACGCTGCAGATGATGCAACACGCCGATCCGGCGCACCCGTCGGCCAAACCCGTGCCCTACGTTGGTATCCAGTACGTGACCATTCCCGAGTTTCAGGCCATTGGCACCTCGGTCGGCAAGTTGTTCTCTGCTGCGGTGACCGGGCAAACCACCACTGAACAGGCGCTCACAGCCGCGCAGGCGGTGACCGAGCGCGAGATGAAACGTGCCGGTTACCCGAAGTAGAGCGCCAGCCCTCAACTGTATTGAACGGACGATGAACCCATGAAACGACTTGAAGGTAAAAGCGCACTGATCACCGGATCGGCGCGAGGCATCGGGCGGGCGTTTGCGCAGGCTTACATTCACGAAGGTGCGCGCGTGGCGATTGCCGATATCGATCTGCAGCGCGCACAGGCCACAGCGACCGAACTGGGACCCAACGCTTATGCGGTGCGCATGGACGTCACGGATCAGTCATCCATCGATCAAGCCATCGCCGCAGTGGTCGCCCAGGCCGGCAAGCTGGATATCCTGATCAACAACGCCGCGCTGTTCGACCTGGCGCCGATCGTCGACATCACCCGCGACAGCTACGAGCGGCTGTTTTCGATCAATGTCGGCGGCACGCTGTTCACCTTGCAGGCTGCGGCGAAGCAAATGATTGCCCAGGGGCACGGCGGCAGGATCATCAACATGGCCAGCCAGGCCGGTCGCCGGGGCGAGGCGCTGGTGGCGGTGTATTGCGCGACCAAGGCTGCGGTGATCAGCCTGACCCAATCGGCCGGGCTGGACCTCATCAGGCACGGCATCAATGTCAACGCCATCGCGCCGGGTGTGGTCGATGGCGAACACTGGGACGGCGTCGATGCGTTGTTCGCCCGCCACGAAAACCGGCCGTTGGGCGAAAAGAAAAAGCTGGTAGGCGAGCAAGTGCCTTTCGGGCGCATGGGAACAGCGGACGATTTGACCGGCATGGCCATTTTCCTGGCTTCAGCGGACAGCGAGTACGTGGTCGCCCAGACCTATAACGTCGACGGTGGCAACTGGATGAGTTGACGTGCGACGGCGGTAAAGATGAGCCGAACCGCGCAAAAAAGCCTGCAACCGCTTCCATTGCCGAAGCGATTGGCTAAGATGCGCGGACCGTCTGCTGCCTGAGGCGGCTCATTGATGTACAGGAGTACGAATGTCCACTGAAGAGGAGATCGCCATTTCCGGCGGTACACCTATGATCCCTGATCAGCGCCGGGAGCTGATGCTGCGTCAGTTACGCAAGCATCAGGTGCTCAGCGTGCATCAGTTGATGGAGATGTTCGATTGCTCGCACATGACCATCCGCCGCGACATCGCCCAGCTGGAACAGGAGGGTCGCGCCTACTCGGTCACCGGCGGCGTGCGTATCGCCAGCCAGGTCCACAGCGAACCCAGCCACCAGTCCAAGGCGGTGGTAGAGTTGCCGCACAAGCAGGGCATGGCGCGGCTCGCAGCGGGGTTGTTGCACCCGGACATGACGATCTATCTGGACGCAGGCACCAGCACACTCGAAATCGTCCCGCACATCATCGCGCTGTCGGGCATGACCGTGGTCACCAATGATTTCGGCGTGGTCAACGCGCTGGCCGATGCTGCGCATGTGGATGTGATTCACACCGGCGGGCTGCTCGATCATCCGAACCGCTCCAGCGTCGGCGGCCTGGCAGCGGCAACCTTGCGCCAGCTGGCGACTGATGTGGCCTTCATGTCCACCAGCTCGTGGGACCTGCAACGCGGCACCACCACACCGTCGGCGCTGAAGGTCGAGGTCAAGCAGGCCGCCATGCAGTCCGCCTCGCAAACCGTGCTGATCGCCACCAGCTCCAAATACGGCACCTTCGGCATGTACAAGGTCGCCGGGCTCGAGCAGTTCGACACCATCATCACCGACGCGGCCCTGGCCGAAGCGGCTGCCGACGGGATTCGCAAGCAGCGTATCGAGTTGCTGCTGGCGCCAGTGGGCGGCCGTCCGAAGTAACTTAAACCAGGCGAGCTGTGCCATAGGCTACAAATAGCAGGCATAAAAAAACCCGGTCTCGCGACCGGGTTTTTTGTGTCTAGCCGACTAACTGATTACTCAGTTGCCCGACTTCTTGGCAGCACGAGTACGCTCGCTTTCGCCAAGGATTTTCTTACGCAGGCGGATCGACTTTGGAGTCACTTCGCAGAGTTCGTCTTCTTGTACGAATTCCAGCGCTTGTTCCAGAGTGAAACGGATAGGCGGAACCAGAGCGATGGTTTCGTCTTTACCGGAAGCACGCATGTTGTCGAGCTTCTTGCCTTTGGTTGGGTTTACACCCAGGTCGTTGTCGCGGCTGTTGATGCCCACGATCTGACCTTCGTACACGTCTTCGCCATGACCCAGGAACAGCTTGCCACGGGCTTGCAGTGTTTCCAGGGAGTAGGTCAGCGCCTTGCCGGTAGCAACCGAAACCAGAACGCCGTTCTGACGGCCGGACATGTCGCCAGACTTCATCACGTCGTAACGGTCGAAGATGCTGGTCAGGATGCCTGCGCCGGAAGTCAGGGTCAGGAACTCGTTACGGAAACCGATCAGGCCACGTGCCGGGATGTTGTACTCGAGGCGCACACGGCCCTTGCCATCCGGAACCATGTTGGTCAGGTCGCCTTTACGGTTACCCATTTGCTCCATGATCGCACCCTGCGCTTCTTCAGGCAGGTCAATGGTGACGTTTTCGTACGGTTCGTGCTTGACGCCGTCAACCATGCGGATGATCACTTCAGGACGACCAACACCCATTTCGAAGCCTTCGCGACGCATGGTTTCGATCAGTACCGAGAGGTGCAGCTCACCACGGCCGGAGACCTTGAACTTGTCGGCGGTGTCGCCTTCTTCAACGCGCAGGGCAACGTTGTAGAGCAGTTCCTTGTCCAGACGTTCCTTGATGTTACGGCTGGTGACGAACTTGCCTTCCTTACCGCAGAACGGCGAATCGTTAACCTGGAAGGTCATCGAAACGGTAGGTTCGTCAACGGTCAGCGGCTTCATCGCTTCGACGTTCAGTGGGTCGCACAGAGTGTCGGAGATGAACAGCTGGTCGAAGCCGCTGATGCAGACGATGTCGCCGGCAGCTGCTTCTTCAACGTCGATGCGGTGCAGACCGTGGTGACCCATCAGTTTCAGGATACGGCCGTTACGCTTCTTGCCGTTGACGTCGATGGCAACCACCGGAGTGTTCGGCTTGACGCGACCACGAGCGATACGGCCAACACCGATGACGCCCAGGAAGCTGTTGTAGTCCAGTGCGGAAATCTGCATCTGGAACGGACCGTCACGGTCAACCTTTGGCGCAGGGACGTGATCGACAATCGCCTGGTACAGCGGGGTCATGTCTTCAGCCATGTCGGTGTGTTCCAGACCGGCAATGCCGTTCAGGGCCGAGGCGTAGACGACTTTGAAGTCCAGCTGTTCTTCGGTGGCACCCAGGTTGTCGAACAGGTCGAAGATCTGGTCCAGAACCCAGTCCGGACGTGCGCCTGGACGGTCAACCTTGTTGATGACCACGATTGGACGCAGGCCGGCTTCGAAAGCCTTCTTGGTCACGAAACGGGTTTGCGGCATAGGGCCGTCCTGGGCATCGACCAGCAGCAGTACGGAGTCGACCATCGACATCACGCGCTCTACTTCACCACCGAAGTCGGCGTGGCCCGGGGTGTCCACGATGTTGATGTGGTAGCCATTCCAGTTGATCGCGGTGTTCTTCGCGAGAATGGTAATACCGCGCTCTTTTTCCTGGTCGTTGGAGTCCATCACGCGCTCATCGTTGAGCTCGCCGCGCTCCAGAGTGCCGGACTGACGCAGGAGTTTGTCTACCAGGGTGGTCTTACCATGGTCAACGTGAGCAATGATGGCGATGTTACGTAGATTTTCGATCACTTGTGTATCTCGATCAGAGGATTCGGTCTGCTGACTGGTTAAGGACAGCGATTACTATTTTGAGTCGGCAAAAGCCGTAACGGCATGACGACAGGTGTCGGGGGGCCGGTGACGCAAGCCACAGGCAAACAGCCCCGGGCACTTAGCTCGGTCGATATACGCGCACATTGGCATGTCCCTCACTGAGCAAATGGTGGGCATGCAGGCGACTCATGACGCCTTTGTCGCAATACAGCAGGTACTGGCGCGTGTCATCCAGTGCCTTGAAACGGCTGTTCAATGCGTAGAACGGCAACGTCTGTATCTCCACGCCAGGGACTTGCAGCGGCTGGTCTTCCTGGGCATCCGGGTGACGGATGTCGAGGATCACCTGACCGGCCAGCGCCTGGCTGACTTCTTCTATATCGACATTGCGGCTCAGATCGTCGATGACCCGATCGATCGAAACCAGCTTCGCGCGTTCGAGCGCCTGCTCGAGAATCGCCATGTCGAACTGTTTTTCTTCGTACTCAACGCGATTTCGCTTGGCGTTGGTCTTCGGGTTGACCGAAATCACCCCGCAATACTCTGGCATGTGCCGGGCAAAATCAGCGGTGCCGATTTCAGTCGCCAGGTCCACGATGTCCTGCTTATGGGTGGCAACCAGCGGCCGCAGGACCAGCTTGTCGGTCGCCGCGTCAATCAGCGACAGGTTGGGCAGCGTCTGGCTGGCAACCTGTGAAATCGCTTCGCCGGTGACCAGCACATCGATTTCAAGACGATCAGCCACGGCGGATGCAGCGCGTAACATCATACGCTTCAAAACTACACCCATATGACTGTTATCGACTTTCTGCAGAATTTCTCCGAGAACTTCCTCGAACGGTACGCTGACGAACAGCACGCGCTGTGAACTGCCGTACTTCTTCCAGATGAAGTGCGCGACTTCCATCACGCCCAGTTCATGGGCTCGTCCGCCCAGATTGAAGAAGCAGAAGTGCGCCATCAGGCCGCGGCGCATGATCTGGTAGGCCGCAACGGTCGAATCGAACCCGCCGGACATCAATACCAGGGTCTGCTCCAGCGCGCCCAGCGGATAACCGCCCATGCCCTGATGCTGGTCATGAACCACAAACAACCGTTGGTCGCGAATTTCCATGCGCACGACCAGATCGGGCTTTTTCAGCTCGATTCCGGCCGCGCCGCACTGCATGCGCAGCTTGCTGCCGACGTATTTCTCGACGTCCATGGAGCTGAAGTCGTGTCGACCGGCGCGTTTGCAACGCACTGAAAACATCTTGCCAGGCAACAGATCGGCGTAGTGCAGTTTGCACTTGGCAACCACGTCGTCCAGATCGCCCAGCGGGTACTCGGCGACCTGCAGAAAGTTGGCGATGCCCGGCATGCAGCTCAGCCGTTCCCTGATGCCCTGCAGCACTTTGGGGTCGGTCAGCCGGGTTTCGACCTCAAGGTTGTCCCATACGCCACCCACGACAATGTCCGCGTCCAGTTCACGGAGCACGGTACGAATGTTCTTGCCCAGTTGCCGGATGAACTTCTTGCGCACCGGCGGGCTTTTAATGGTGATTTCTGGGAAAACTTTAACGATTAGTTTCATGGAAACGGAGCGTGAGGTGCCGACCAAAAAAGGGGGGCGCGGATTATAGCGGAAATTGCTCAAGGTTTAACCAGTTATCGTACACGCAATCAACGACGCACCAAAAAGAGTCGGCGCACCAAATTGCAGCGCCATAAAGGTGCGTGTTTTTCCCGTGTGGTGCGTTTTCGCCCCCTGAAAACCTGCGTTTGAGGCAAAAAACCCAACACGGGGCACTGGCATGCAAATTGCTCCCTTGTGAGGCAGGTTGCCTTGGCAGAGTATCTGCGCCGGCATCACCCAAATTCAAGGGACCATAACTCTATCAAGTCGGTCTCTAGCCACCCGGAGGACACCATGTCGAAGTCGGTTCAACTCATCAAAGATCATGACGTTAAATGGATTGATCTGCGCTTCACAGACACCAAGGGCAAGCAGCAGCACGTCACCATGCCTGCGCGCGATGCACTGGAAGACGACTTCTTCGAAGTCGGCAAAATGTTCGACGGTTCCTCCATCGCTGGCTGGAAAGGCATCGAAGCGTCCGACATGATTCTCCTGCCGGATGACGAAACTGCCCTGCTCGATCCGTTCACCGAAGAGCCGACCCTGGTTCTGGTGTGCGACGTCATCGAACCTTCGACCATGCAAGGCTACGACCGCGACCCGCGCGCCATTGCCCACCGTGCCGAGGAATACCTGAAGTCGACCGGTATCGGCGACACCGTATTCGTAGGTCCGGAGCCAGAGTTCTTCATCTTCGACGAAGTGAAGTTCAAGTCCGACATCTCCGGTTCCATGTTCAAGATCTTCTCCGAACAGGCTTCCTGGATGACCGACGGCGACGTCGATGGCGGCAACAAGGGCCACCGTCCGGGCGTCAAAGGGGGTTACTTCCCGCTGCCACCGGTCGACCACGACCACGAAATCCGTACCGCCATGTGCAACGCTCTGGAAGAAATGGGCCAGACCGTTGAAGTTCACCACCACGAAGTGGCGACTGCCGGCCAGAACGAAATCGGCGTGAAATTCAACACGCTGGTCAAGAAGGCTGACGAAGTTCAGACCCTCAAGTACTGCGTACACAACGTTGCCGACGCTTACGGCCGTACCGCTACTTTCATGCCCAAGCCACTGTACGGTGACAACGGCTCGGGTATGCACGTACACATGTCCATCTCCAAGGATGGCAAGAACACCTTCGCAGGCGAAGGCTATGCCGGTCTGTCCGATACCGCCCTGTACTTCATCGGCGGCATCATCAAGCACGGCAAGGCTCTGAACGGCTTCACCAACCCGTCGACCAACTCCTACAAGCGTCTGGTCCCAGGTTTCGAGGCTCCGGTCATGCTGGCCTACTCGGCGCGTAACCGCTCCGCATCGATCCGTATTCCTTACGTCAACAGCCCACGCGGCCGTCGTATCGAAGCACGCTTCCCGGATCCGGCAGCCAACCCGTACCTGGCATTCGCTGCTCTGTTGATGGCTGGCCTGGACGGCATCCAGAACAAGATCCACCCTGGCGACGCAGCTGACAAAAACCTGTATGACCTGCCGCCTGAAGAGGCCAAAGAAATCCCACAAGTTTGCGGCAGCCTGAAAGAAGCCCTGGAAGAACTGGACAAGGGCCGCGCGTTCCTGACCAAGGGCGGCGTCTTCAGCGACGACTTCATCGATGCCTACATCGAGCTGAAAAGCGAAGAAGAAATCAAGGTTCGTACCTTCGTACACCCACTGGAATACGAGTTGTACTACAGCTGCTGATCCAGCCACGCCAGCATTGATGGCGTAACAGGAGACCTCCTTCGGGAGGTCTTTTCGTTTCAGGAGCAGGTTTTTTATTTTTTTGTGCGGTAACGGGATATCGGGTTTTCAAAAAAATACCGGGCAAACTTCTGGCCCGAATTTCAGCCAGCCGGACCTTCCTGACATGACACGCAGACTCCTGATTGCAACAGCCCTGCTCGTACTGACCAACAACGCCATCGCCCACCAGACACCATCTGCCGTCGAGTCCCGCGTTTTGCTGAAAAGCAACACATCCTGGGACGGTACACCTTATAGCTCCTACCCCGAAGGACAGCCCGAACTGACCCTTCTGAAAATCGACATTCCTGCAAATACCGCATTGAAATGGCATAGCCATCCGATCCCTAACGCCGCCTATGTGGCCTCCGGAGAAATCACCATAGAGACCCGGGACGGCAACAGGCAGATTCGCCTGAAAAAAGGCGACGCACTGGCGGAAGTGGTCGATATCGTCCATCGCGGCAAGACTGGCGACACGCCGGTCGAGCTCATCGTCTTCTACGCGGCGACAGAAACAACGCCCTTGTCGCAGTAAACTCGCCGCAACCAGTGCGCCATGTGCAGCGTCGGCGCGACGTGAAGTTTTTTTCACCACCCGCCACTGGCTGCACACCGATCAATTGGGCTTAACTCTGCATCTCCCAACCGAACCGAGATGGAACTGCCATGCGCCTTATTCTGGCCACTTCCCTGCTGACAATGACGTTCATGTCTACCTGCTTCGCCTTCACTGCCGAGCAGAAGCCTTCTGCACTTGAACCTCTGCTGCAAGCGATCAGCGAGCGCCTGACCATCGCCGATCAGGTTGCCCTGAGCAAGTGGGACAGCGGCAAGGCCGTCGAGGACCCGCCGCGCGAGCTGCAAGTGATCAGCGCCGCCCAGGCCCGTGCTGCCGAGTTCAAGCTCAACCCCGATGACGTTCAACGCCTGTTCCGCGCCCAGATCGAAGCCAACAAACAGGTGCAGAACGCCCTGCTCGCCCAGTGGCACGCGGCAGGTAAGGCGCCCGACACGGTCAGGCTCAGCCTGGTCGATGACATCCGTCCGAAGCTGGATCGCCTGCAAACCCAGTTGCTCCAGGCCTACGCGGACTTCCAGCCACTGCGCAAGGCGGAAACCTGCCAGATACAACTGGATGCGGCGCTGAAGCGTTATCAGACCGACCCGATTCACGATCAGGCGCTGGTACTGGCCACAGCCGACCTTTGCCCTGCGAAACGCTGACACATCAGGCGGATAGCGCAGCATAGGGCGATGTGTTCTATGCTGACGGCCAATCTTGCCCTGCTGTCGAGAGTCTCATGCGTCAAAGTCTGATTTGCCTGCTGCTGTTGATCAGCCTGCCCGCGCTGGCGCAGATCTATAAGTACACCGATGCGAACGGTAACACCGCGTTCAGCAACCAGCCGCCCAATGGGGCCAAGACCGAAGTGGTCGAACTGCCGCCACTCAACAGCATCGAAACGCAGACGCCTTCCAGACCGGTCGTCAACAGTGCGCCGCAGCCGGCCCCTGCAGCGCCACAATCGCAGCCGCAAACGGCCTATGACGTACTGGAACTCACCGACCTGCCCACCGACGAAGCCTTACGCGCCAACAATGGCACGTTCATCATCGGTGTGAAGATCCAGCCACGCCTGCAACCGACTCACAGCCTGCAACTGCTGCTGGACGGCAACCTGTACGGGCAGCCCTCCAACCTGCCGCGCTTTCAGGTGGTCAACGTAGATCGCGGTGAACACAGTTTCGCGGTGGTCGTGAAAGACGGCGAGCGGATCATTCAGCAGAGCGAAACCATCACCCTGACCGTACAGCGCGTACACCTCGGCAAGCCATGAGCAGATACACGATGCGCGGTCTGCTGACCTGCCTGTTGCTGCTCTTGACGCTGCCCGCAGTGGCCGACGTCTACACCTATATCGACGCGCAGGGTAATCGGGTGTTTACCGACCAGCCGCGCAAGAACGCCACCCGCGTCGACATCGCCCCCAGCAACAACATGACCGGCACACCGCCGACCCGCACCTTGAAGGCCCACCCTGCCAAACCGGCAGTACAACCGATGTTTCATTACCAGTTGCTGAGAATCCTGGTGCCCGAACCGGACGCCACCCTGGTCAATCCCAGCGGCGACCTGATCGTTACCGTCACCAGCGAGCCGGTGTTACAGGCGGGGCACAGCTACCGGCTTATGCTGGATAACGTTGCCGTCGGCCAGGCCGGCCGCAGCCCCGTATTCCCGTTGAGCAACGTGGATCGCGGCACGCATCAACTGTCGGTAGAGATTTTCGACGAGCTCGGCCGTGTTCTGGAAAAAACCCCGAACCAGCCGTTTCACGTACAGCGCATTTCCCTGGCGCAAAAACGCGCGACTCATCCCTGCAAGGAGGATGACTACGGTGTGCGGCCGGAGTGTCCGCTCAAGGACAAGCCCGAACCAAAAAGCAGCATCCTGCCCTTCTTCTGACCTCGCCAAATCGCCAGCACCTTTTTGGTGCGCTCAATGTCTGCCTGCGCAACAATACAGCCCAATCTGGTTCAGGAAGCCTGACCGGGTAGCGCCGTATGCGGGCACTCTTTACAAAAACGGCCCGATTTTGCAGATAAAGCGCTTCTTTTCGGAGCCTTGGTTTGTTTTTTGCAACTTCACTGACATAGCACCGTATTGGTGGCCTTGCTCCTGCTGGTGCAGACCAACCAGCACCCGCATTGCGCGACTGCAATGTGCCAAAAGAGGTCAACACGATTCATGACTATCAGCGATGCGCTGCACAGACTGTTACTGGATAACCTGACCACTGCCACCATTCTGCTCAACGCTGACCTGCGACTTGAGTACATGAACCCGGCGGCGGAAATGCTGCTGGCCATCAGCGGGCAGCGCAGCCATGGGCAATTCATCAGCGAGCTGTTCACCGAGTCGGCCGAAGCATTGAGTTCGCTGCGTCAGGCTGTCGAACAGGCTCATCCTTTTACCAAGCGCGAAGCGATGCTCACTGCACTGACCGGTCAGACCCTGACGGTCGACTATGCGGTGACGCCTATCCTCAGCAAGGGCGATACCCTGCTGCTGCTTGAAGTACACCCGCGTGACCGGCTGTTGCGCATCACCAAGGAAGAGGCCCAGCTGTCCAAGCAGGAAACCACCAAGATGCTGGTGCGTGGCCTGGCTCACGAAATCAAGAATCCGCTGGGCGGCATTCGCGGGGCCGCACAACTGCTGGCCCGCGAGCTGCCTGAAGAAAGTCTCAAGGACTACACCAACGTCATCATCGAAGAGGCCGACCGCCTGCGTAACCTGGTCGACCGCATGCTCGGCTCCAACAAGCTGCCATCGCTGGCGATGACCAACGTGCACGAAGTGCTCGAGCGCGTGTGCAGCCTGGTCGAGGCCGAAAGCCAGGGCTGCATCACCTTGGTGCGCGACTACGACCCAAGCATCCCCGACGTATTGATCGACCGCGAGCAAATGATCCAGGCCGTGCTCAATATCGTGCGCAATGCCATGCAGGCCATCAGCGGCCAGAACGAATTGCGCCTTGGCCGGATCACCCTGCGTACCCGCGCCATGCGCCAGTTCACCATCGGTCACGTTCGCCATCGACTGGTGAGCAAGATCGAAATCATCGACAACGGCCCCGGTATTCCGGCCGAGCTTCAGGAAACCATTTTCTACCCCATGGTCAGTGGCCGCCCGGACGGTACGGGATTAGGTCTTGCCATTACCCAGAACATCATCAGCCAGCACCAGGGTCTGATCGAGTGTGACAGCCATCCCGGCCACACCACGTTCTCGATCTTCCTGCCGCTGGAACAAGGAGCAGCTTCGACATGAGCCGTAGTGAAACTGTCTGGATCGTAGACGACGATCGTTCTATCCGCTGGGTACTGGAAAAAGCCTTGCAACAGGAAGGCATGACCACGCAAAGCTTCGACAGCGCCGACGGGGTGATGAGCCGTCTGGCCCGTCAGCAACCGGACGTGATCATTTCCGACATCCGCATGCCGGGTGCCAGTGGCCTGGACCTGCTGGCGCGGATTCGCGAGCAGCATCCACGTCTGCCGGTGATCATCATGACCGCCCACTCGGACCTGGACAGCGCCGTGGCGTCCTATCAAGGCGGCGCGTTCGAGTACCTGCCAAAGCCGTTCGACGTCGATGAAGCCGTGTCGCTGGTCAAGCGCGCCAATCAGCACGCTCAGGAACAACAGGGCCTGGATGTTGCACCGACGCTGACCCGCACCCCTGAAATCATTGGCGAAGCGCCAGCGATGCAGGAAGTGTTTCGCGCCATCGGCCGTCTGAGTCACTCCAACATCACGGTGTTGATCAACGGTGAGTCGGGTACCGGCAAGGAGCTGGTCGCTCACGCATTGCATCGCCACAGCCCGCGTTCGGCCTCGCCGTTCATTGCGCTGAACATGGCGGCGATCCCCAAGGACCTGATGGAGTCCGAGCTGTTCGGGCATGAAAAAGGCGCCTTCACCGGCGCGGCCAACCTGCGTCGTGGGCGCTTCGAACAGGCCGACGGCGGCACGCTGTTTCTCGATGAAATCGGTGACATGCCCGCCGACACCCAGACTCGTCTGTTGCGTGTCCTGGCGGATGGCGAATTCTACCGGGTCGGCGGTCACACGCCGGTCAAGGTCGATGTGCGCATCATTGCTGCCACCCACCAGAATCTGGAAACCCTGGTGCAGGCCGGCAAGTTCCGCGAGGACTTGTTTCACCGCCTGAACGTGATCCGCATCCACATTCCGCGCATGTCAGACCGTCGCGAAGATATCCCGACCCTGGCCAAGCACTTCCTCAGCCGCGCGGCTCAGGAACTGGCGGTCGAGCCCAAGTTGCTCAAGGCAGAGACCGAAGAGTACCTCAAGCATCTGCCGTGGCCTGGCAACGTGCGTCAGCTGGAAAACACCTGCCGCTGGATCACGGTCATGGCGTCGGGTCGTGAAGTGCACATCAGCGACCTGCCGCCGGAACTGCTGAGCCTGCCGCAGGACGCCGCGCCGGTCACCAACTGGGAACAGGCGCTGCGCCAGTGGGCCGATCAGGCCTTGTCTCGCGGTCAGTCCAGCCTGCTGGACAGCGCCGTGCCGACCTTCGAGCGGATCATGATCGAAACCGCCCTCAAGCACACCGCCGGCCGCCGCCGCGATGCCGCCGTGCTGCTGGGCTGGGGCCGCAATACCCTGACCCGCAAGATCAAGGAACTGGGCATGAAGATCGATGGCGGGGATGACGACGAGGCTGACGAAGGCTGAGTCGTCCTCAAGACATTCACTGCCATTTCTGACAGTTACCCGCAACGCCCGTTAATGATTAGCTTCTTTTGACTCCACTCGAGGAGTCATAAGGAGCTGATCAACATGGAAAGTGCATTACTCGGCGAACCTGACGCCCGACAGCACGCCAACAATTTACGTTTGCTTGCGGCACTGCCGCGTGGTGCAGGCATTGAACGACGCGAGCGGATTGTTGACTACGACATCGTCGAACTCGCCGCACTGCTGCGCGAAGGCAACCCGCAAAGACTGACCGCCGAACAGGTGCTAGTCGAATACTGGAGCCGCATCACCCGGTTCAACGGCCCGCAAGAAACCTACGGCGATAACGGTAAATACAACGCTTTTGTGCGGCTGGAAGATTTCTCGACACTGTTGGAGCAGGCAAGACTCGCCGATCAATGGCTGACGACTCCAGACGATCAACGCGGCCCGGCGCCTCCGTTGTGCGGAATTCCCTTCGGTATAAAAGACTCTTTCGCCATTCAGGGCCTTGAAAGCAAAAATGGCACTCAGGCTTTTTCCGGCAACCTGGCATTACGTGATGCGACATGTGTCGCTCGGCTGAGGGCTCAGGGCGCTCTTATTATCGGTCATACCATCTGCTCCGAACTCTCGACCCACACGGTCGGCCAGTTTGCCGGGAACGCGTGGGACCCGGCACGTACGCCGGGCGGGTCCAGTCAGGGCTCGGGGGTCGCCCCGATTGCACGGCTGTGCGCCGCAGCACTGGGCGAAGAGACGGCCGGCTCGATTATCATTCCTGCGGCTGCGAATGGCGCCAGCGCAATAAAACCATCGCTGGGATTGGTGTCTGGCGCCGGCGTGATGCCCCTGCGAAGCGGCTGGGACGTGGTCGGCCCCATGGCCCGTTCGATCCGCGATGCGTCGCTGATATTGTCCATAATCGCCGGCCCTGATGGAGAAAACGACCCGCAAAGCCTGTCGGCCCCATCGGTAGGCGAGCAGCTTTCCATTACCCCGACCCCCGGTTCTCTTCCTCTGCAAGGGCTGACCATAGGCATTCCGCAGACGGACTGGATGTCGTCGTCCGGTCAACCCCCTGCGCAGTCTTACGACGAGGACTACAGCGCAGCGTTTATCAGGTTCAAGGATCAGCTTGAGACGCTGGGTGCACGGGTCATCGACTTTCCTTGGCTGGATGCTGAAATTCTTGAAAACATTCCTTACTCCTCGCCAGAACCCATTCATGACGTGCAGAACAGTGATGGCAGCATTCTGATGAGAGTCAACGCGCAAGCCGTGACCAGTTACGCCAACCAACTGGAAACCCGGCACTGGTCGGCCGTACGTGACTTTGCAGACGTGTTGGAGAATCAAGACGACAGAGACTATTTGCTACGAAGATACCCGGAGTTATTCGATCAGGTTGCCTCACTGATTCCAGTGGGGATCAGACTCGAAGCAGAGAACAGACGCCGTCTACAGCAGGGGCATTTTGAAAAGGCCCTGAATGACTATCAGATTGACTTCATGATGGTGCTGCCGCTCGGTGCTCACGTCGGCGAGCGGGCAGGCGCACTGGTGAAGACACTACCGGTACAGCGCATGTACTTCGATATGCCCAACGCGCTGGCCTGGCCCATGCTGACACTGCCCATCGGCCATGGCGCGAACGGCGTCCCAAAGCAATTACCCGTTACGGCGGCGTTCTGGGGCAGGCGCTTCAGTGAACCACTGCTCGTGCAAGCCGCCATCGACTTTCAGACGCACTATTGCGAGTATCACACCAAAGCGCCGCCAGACCCGGATTTCGCCTCGCCCGTAGCGTTTCATCTCTGGGAACTGGACGAGATTCCTTGGCAGTACTCAGCCGATCCGCTGGTCATTGCCGAGGGCAGAAGGAAAAAATCATGAGCCATACCTCATTCTTTGTCATCCAGTGGAAGCCACTGAACAACCCGGCGTTGCTGCCCGTGCAGGCGAGTGAGCCGCCAGACGCATTTTTCAACGTCCGATGGCGGCCCACGCAAGGTCTGAGTTATTACCCGGAAACGGCTGTGCCTACTCAGCCAGAGAAGGTTTTTCCCACAGGTTGATCCCGCCTTCCACCGCAAAGCTGTCGATCTCGGTCAGTTCTTCACTGCTGAACGCGAGGTTCTTCAGGGCACCGACGTTTTCAATGATCTGCTCGGGACGGCTCGCACCGATCAACGCTGAGGTCACGCGCGGATCGCGCAACGTCCAGGCCAGGGCCATTTGTGCCAGGCTCTGACCGCGACGCTGGGCGATTTCGTTGAGCGCACGCACGTGGGCGATGTTCTGCTCGGACAGGTGCGAAGCCTGCAGCGAGCCGCCCCCCGGACGATTGACCCGCGCATCCTTGGGCACGCCGTTCAGGTACTTGTCCGACAGCAGCCCTTGGGCCAACGCAGTAAACGCGATCACGCCAGCGCCCAGCTCTTCGGTAGCGTCGAGCAAGTCTTTCTCGACCCAGCGGTTAAGCAGGTTGTAAGCCGGCTGGTGAATCAGCAGCGGTACTTTCCACTCTTTGAGCAACGCGGCTATCTCGCGGGTCTTGGCCCCGGAATACGACGAGATACCGATATACAACGCCTTGCCCTGCTGAACCGCGGTGGCCAGTGCGCTGGCGGTTTCTTCCAGCGGAGTGTCCGGGTCGAAACGGTGGGAATAGAAGATGTCGACGTAATCGAGGCCCATGCGCTGCAGGCTCTGATCAAGGCTGGCGAGCACGTATTTACGTGAACCACCGCCCTGCCCGTATGGCCCTGGCCACATGTCCCAGCCGGCCTTGCTGGAGATGATCAATTCATCACGGTAGTGCTTGAAGTCTTCGCGCAGCAGACGGCCGAAGTTGATCTCGGCGCTGCCGTACGGCGGGCCATAGTTGTTGGCCAGGTCGAAATGATTGATGCCCAGATCGAACGCCGTGCGCAGCATGGCGCGCTGGGTGTCGATCGGCGTGCTGTCACCGAAGTTGTGCCACAAGCCCAAAGACAGTGCCGGAAGCACCAGCCCGCTGCGGCCGGTACGGCGATAAGGCATGTCTTCGTAACGATTTTCGGTAGCGATGTAGGTCATTGAATCCTCTCTTGTCTGGGGGATATTCGAGGCGTCTTGATTGCGTTTGCGAACCGGTGAGGCCTGTTCGCAACGCCGGAATCATGGCTTTTGCCAGACAACCTGCTGAATGTCGACCCGCTTGGGTATCAAGTGGTTGTCGTAAAACAGATCAGCGGTCGCCTGCTGCGCGCGTACGATCTCCGGCGTGATCGGCAGGCTGGGTGATACAGGCCGATGGTCAAGATACTGAGTCATGACCGCTTCGGACAAGCCCATGCTGCGCGCCAGTACCTGAATACTCTCGACACGCTGCGAGCGCGACAGCCCGTCGGCCACCGTCAGTTCGTCGAGCACCTGCTGCACGAGCGCTGCATTTTCCTCGGCAAACGCTCGCCGTGCGGTATAGAACGGCCCGGACAATCCAAGCCCCTCGCCGTTGGCCAGCAGACGAGTGTGGCCTTCGCTCATGGCGATGGAGTAGTAAGGGTCCCAGATCGCCCAGGCATCGACACTGCCGTTTTCAAAGGCCGCGCGGGCATCGGCAGGGGTCAGGTAGATTGGCTGAATATCCTTGAACGTCAGGCCTGCTTTGTTGAGCAAACGCAGCACCACGTTATGCGAGCTGGAGCCTTTCTGCAGCGCGACCTTGCGGCCTTTCAATTCTGCGACGCTGTGCACCGGGCTTTCGTTGCGCACCAACAGGGTTTCCACCTGCGGCTTGGGTGGCTCGGCACCGATGTAGACCAGGTCGGCACCTGCGACCTGGGCGAAAATCGGCGGAATGTCGCCGGTGGAGGCAATGTCCAGACTGCCAATATTCAGCGCCTCCAGCATCTGCGGCCCGGCCGGAAACTCGACCCATTTGATTTTCTTCTGGGGAAAACGCTTTTCCAGCAGGCCATGTTCCTTAGCCAGCACCAGCGTGATCGAACCCTTCTGATAGCCGATGCGAAGGGTGTCAGGCTCGTCGGCAGCAGCTGTACCGAACAGGCCGCTAAAGGCCAGAATGGCGGCGATAAACGTGAATGGTTTCATGGGTGATCCCTTAATTCTGTATAAAAATCTGCCTTTGATTCTGGCCGAAGGCCGTGGGAGCGACCGGGGCGGCGATCCGCATTGTTCGCGAAAGGGCCGGTACAAGCACTGAAAATTCATCGTCTGAAATACCGTCTTCACGAACAATGCGGACCACCGCCCCGGTCGCTCCCACGCCCTGCGGGCAGAAGCCCGCTTTCTGCGCTCATCAGGACTTGCATGCGGCAACGATCAAAATCTATAAGCAGGCCGCTGCAAGCCCAGGTTCTCGCGCAACGTCGTGCCTTCATACTCGGTGCGAAACAGCCCGCGCCGCTGCAGCTCCGGCACCAGCAGCTGCGCGACATCTTCCAGACCGCCCGGCAGGTGCGGCACCAGCACGTTGAAGCCATCCGCCGCGCCTTGCTCGAACCAGCGTTGCAACTCATCGGCTATCTGCTCCGGCGTGCCGATCAGGCTGTAGTGCCCTCGCCCACCGGCAATCCGTCGCCCCAGTTGCGCCAGAGTCAGGTTTTCCTGATCGGCCAGTTCGGTGAGCAGTTTCTGCCGGCTGCGCTGGCCGCTGTCGGTCAGCGGCAACTCTGGCAGCGGGCCGTCCAGCGGGTAACCCGACAGGTCGAAATTGCCCAGCATGCGGCCCAGTAGAGCGACCCCGACCTGAGGCTCGACCAGTTCCTGAAACGACTCGAATTTAGCTTTCGCCAAGGCTTCGGTTTCGGCCACGACGATGAACACGCCGGGCATGATTTTCAGAGAATCGACGGCCCGCCCGTAAGCACTCAGACGACCCTTGAGGTCAGCGTAGAAAGCTTGCGCACTGGCCAGCGAGGTCTGCGCGGTGAATACCACTTCCGCCGTCTGCGCCGCCAGATCACGTCCGACTTCCGAGGAACCGGCCTGCACTACCACCGGCTGACCCTGCGGCGAACGCGCCACGTTCAGCGGCCCCTTGACGCGGAAATGCTCGCCCTGATGATCGAGTACATGCAGTCTGGCCGGGTTGTAATACTCGCCACTGGCCTTATCGCGGGTGAAAGCGTCGTCTGCCCAACTGTCCCACAGGCCGGTCACCACCTGATGAAACTCTCGTGCGCGGCTGTAGCGCTCGGCATGCCCCACATGCTCGGCGCGACCGAAGTTCTGCGCTTCGGCGGCGGCATCCGACGTCACCAGATTCCAGCCCGCTCGCCCACCGGAGAGATGATCCAGCGAGGCGAACTTGCGGGCTACGTGATACGGCTCGTTGTAGGTGGTGGTCGCTGTCGCGATCAGACCGATGTGCTCGGTCACCGCGCTGAGTGCCGAGAGCAGAGTCAGTGGTTCGAAATGATCGGAGCGCGCCATGCGGCTGGCGATATCACCGGTCGCGGCAGCCACACTGTCAGCGACGAACAGCGCATCGAATTTTGCCGCCTCCGCGACCCTGGCCACGTGCCGGTAATGCTTGAAATCCAGCCCTGCATCCGCAGGCACATCCGGGTGCCGCCAAGCGGCGACATGGTGCCCGGTGGCCATCAGGAAAGCGCCCAGTTTCATCTGTCGAGCAGTCGTGCTCATACCTCACTCCTTACGTGTTGCCTGGGGTCTTGGCTCAAAAATCCTTGCGTAACTGCACGCCGAAATAACGCTCGTCATCACGCGGTACGGATCGGTAAACGTAATTCCCGCCGGTGGCGAGCATTGGCGAATAGGACTTGTCGGCCAGGTTCTTGCCCAGCAGTGCAACGCGCCAGCCGCTGTTGTAATCCGCCAGTGCCACGCTGGCGTTCCAGATGCCGTAAGCGCCCTGTTTGGTGTCCGGGTTCTGGCTGATGTCGTACTGCACTTCGCTCTGCCAGCTGTAATCGGTGCCCAGTTCAATATCCAGGCCATTGTCCAGCGGGATGGTGTAGTCGGCGCGAACGTAGCTTTTCCAGTCTGGGCTGTATGGCAGGGTCTTGCCGTCGACGTTGCAGGACGCCGCCGCACCGGCCGGGCAGGCGAAGCTGTCGATGCGTGCTCTGGTGTAGGACAACGCACCGGAGAATTTCAGGTTTCGGGTGGCTTGCAGGGCGTAATCCAGCTCGACGCCTTCGGTGCTGACACTGCCTGCGTTGATCAGGCGCGTCACGACCTGCCCGGCAACACTGTCGAAGAAATTCGCCTGATAGTTGTCGTACTCGCTGTGGAACACCGCCAGGTTAGTGGTCAGGCGATTGTTCCAGGTGGTGGCCTTGAGGCCGACCTCCCAGGTGTTCGAGGTTTCCGGTTTGAGGGCCTCGGTGTCACGCGGCTGCATGTTGAAGAACACGTTGTAGGCCGGGCCTTTGTAGCCGCGCGAGTAGGTGATGTAGGTCATCACACTGTCGCTCAGGTCGTACTGCAAACCGAGACGCCCGGACTTGCCGTCTTCATCCACCGAGCCGGAACTGCTGGTCGCTGGCTGAATGCCGCTGACGGTCGTAGCCGATGTCGACACGCGGCGATGATCGTATTCCAGATCGTCATGAGTCCAGCGTGCCCCGACAATCGCTCGCAAGTCCGGGGTGAAGTTGAACGTGGTTTCGCCGAACACCGAATAGCTGTCGGTGGTGGTGCTGTAGTCGGCGATGCCGCGATCCTGAGTCGTCGGTGTGATCAGCGTGCGCTGATAGGTCTCGTCGCTCTTGCCGTGCATGTAAAACAGACCGCCGACGTATTCGACAAACTGGCCTTTCGGCGACGCCAGACGCAGCTCCTGGGAATACTGGTTGAACTCAAGATCGCCCTTGTCTTCGGTGCCGGGGAACGCTGCGGTGACAGTGCCAAGCCGGTCGCCGTCCTGATACTGCGTGTTGTCCCAGCCGCGCCAGGCGGTGATGGAGGTCAGGGTGTAGTCGCCCAGTTGCCAGTCGAGCTGGCCGGACAGGCCTTTGTTGACGTCCTCGACATGGCTGCGGTAATCGCTGACGACATTGCGGTTATCGCTGTCGGCACGTACCGGCGCCAAGGCACTGACGAAGGACGGGGTCAGCGCTTTGCTCACCACACCGTTGGGCGCGTCGTCATGGGACTGCATGTAGTCCGCTGCGAGGGTGAAGGTGATGTCGTCATTGGGCGTGAATTCCAGCTTGCCGCGGGCGCCCTTGCGGTTGTAGCCGTTGACTTCCTGACCATTGAGCTTGTTATCGACATTGCCGTCATAGCTGCCGAACAATGTCGTGATCGAGCCTTTGAGGGTCTGCGGAATCAGGCTGCCGCCAATGCCGAAACGGGTGCGGCTTTCGTTGCCGCTGTAATACGACTGATCGATGTAACCGTGAGTCTCTTCGGTCGGTGCCTTGGTGGTGACGTTGAGCACGCCCGCCGAAGCGTTCTTGCCGAACAGCGTGCCTTGCGGGCCGCGCAGCACTTCGATGCGTTCCAGGTCGAGCAAGTCCAGCGTGGCCTGACCCGGACGCGCATACACCACACCATCGATCACCGTGGCCACCGTTGGTTCGACGCCTGGCGAGGTGGAAATGGTGCCGACACCGCGAACGAACAGCGAAGTGTCCTTGTTGGAAGCCCCGGTGCGGAAATTCAACGATGGCACCTGCTGCACGATGCTGGCCACGCCATTACGGTTATCGCGTTCCAGTTGTTCGCCATCGATCACGGACACGGCGACCGGTACTTTTTGCAGCGATTCTTCGCGGCGTGTGGCGGTCACGGTCACCGATTCCAGCGCTACTGTTTCTGTGTTCTGCCCTGCCGCTGTCTCTGCCATGGCCGGAACACACGGCAATGCCGTCAGCCCCATCAGCAACCACCCACAACGACGCCCCCGCGCCGTGTGAGCCTGATCGATCGCCTGCGCCAGAAGCGTGTGTCTGACGCCATCCCCACCTGTTGTGTGCATCTGCGTGCCTACCTGAAATATGCCCTGATCCGACAGTGCGATGCGCACTGGCGCCTATGCGTGCTGACTAAACCGGGTCCGGGCATTCGCGGTGGCGAGTAGCAGACAAACCATCTTTGTTAGCGCTAACATCGCCAGTATCAGGAAACGACTGATAGATCGTCCAATACTGAAAAATTAGTTTTATATTCTTTTTACTTTTATGCGAAGTGATCGAGCATGGCCGACGAGAAGCCCCTGATACGCAAACGCCGAGGCGCAGGCCGGGTGACGATCACCGCCGTGGCGTGTCAGGCGGGGGTGTCTGCCATTACCGTGTCGCGCTATTTCAATCAGCCGGAACAGGTCTCGCCCGAACTGCGCGAGCGGATTGCGAGCACAGTCAGTGCACTGGGTTACGTGCCCAATCTGGTTGCTGGCGGCCTGGCATCAGCACGCAGCCGGGTGGTAGCGATGGTGATTCCCAACATCTCCGGACCGATCTTTGCCAATACCATTCAGGGCTTCAGCGACACACTGAGCCGGCACGGTTTCCAGTTGCTGCTGGCCTCCAGCTACTTTTCCGCAGAGCAGGAGGAAAGCGCGGTGCGGGCGTTCCTGGGTTGGTCACCAGCGGCACTGGTGCTGACCAGCCGCTTTCACAGCCCAGCTACCGAGAACATGATCGAGCAGACCGATGTCCCGGTGATCGAAACCTGGGACCATCAACCCGACCGCAGCCCGATCCAGATCGGCTTTTCGCACTACGACGTCGGCGTGATGGCAGCCCGTTATCTGTATGACAAAGGCTACCGGCGCATCGCGTTCGTACAGAACAGCGTTGCGGGCGACTTCAGCGCACTGGAGCGTCGCGACGGCTATGCCGCAACCGTGGAAGGGCTGGGTATCACGCCATGGGTTTTCGTCCCGGACGCGGATCGGGCGCCCTTCGAGGCTGGCAAACAGGCGATGGACACCCTGATGAACCAAGCGCCCCGCCCTGACGCGATCTTCTTCGCCAACGACAACCTGGCAGCCGGCGCCCTGCTCGCCAGCCAGCGCGCAGGCCTGAGCATTCCACAGGATTGCGCCGTGATGGGCTTTGGCGATTACGCCTTCGCAGAAATGATGCTGCCCAGCCTGACCACCATCAAACCACCCGCCCTGCAGATCGGCGTAATGGCTGCCACGCGGGTGCTTGAAAGCCTCGGAGTGTTACCGGTAGAGGGAGAAATACAACGGCTGAATCTGCTGGAATGCAGCCTGGTGGAGCGGGAGAGTACGTGAGCCCGCCGCACTCTCGAGCCTAAGCGGGAGCGTGAGGAACGATGACCCTGTAACCATCGTGCGACGCTCCGCGTCGCATGCCGTTCTGGACGCTCCGCGTCCTCTCCTGATTATGTGGCGCGGCGCAGAGCGTGAGGGACGATAGTTGTAACCGCCCCCCCACGCCCCGATCAACGCACCAGATGCAGGAACTGCATATGCCGTTCGTACTGATCGAGCACGTCGTTGATGACTTGTTCCTTGGTGTAACCCACCAGGTCGTAGTCCTGACTGCCCTCGCTCAAGTGCACCTCGGCGCGGTAGTAGCGGCGGTTGTTCAATTGCTTGGAGCCCATGCCGCCACGGGCGAACGACGGAGTGAAGAAGCCTTTCATCTGCACCTGGTAAATGAACGGACGTTCTTCGCCGTGACCGATTTCCAGGGTCACCGAGTCGTTGGACGGGTCAGGTACGTTGACCACATTCAAGCCCTTCTCGACGAACACCGCCGTCACTTCTTCAATCGCCGGACGCACGGTCTGATCGAGGAAACGGTACACCTCGTCTCGCGACGGGTAATGCACCGCCTGGCTCAGACGCTGACGCCAGCCACCGCGTCGTGAACCGGACACTGGCGCCAGCGAGTACAGCTGGGCAATCTTGCGCTGCGACTCCATGACGAACGCCTTGTGCAGGCCCCACATCATCAGTAACAGAATCAGCGAGAACGGCAGCGACGTCAGCACCACGGCCGATTTCAGCGCATCGATGCTGCCGGAGAACAACAGGCCACTGGTGATCAGCGCCGTGGCCACACCCCAGAACACCCGCAGCCATTTCGGACCGTCTTCGTCAGGGTTGCCGCCTTTGGCTGACAGTGTCGACAGCACCACGGTGCCTGAGTCGGCTGAGGTAACGAAGAACACGAAGCTGATGAACACCGTGACCGCGATGACTGTCTTGCTCCACGGATAGGTTTCCAGCAGCAGGTACAGGGTCATCGACGGATCGTCGATAGCCGACTGACCCAGCGCCGTCATGCCGTGGTTGAGCACTTGATCGATGGCGCTGTTACCGAAGATCGACATCCACGCCAGGGTGAAGCCCAGCGGGATCAGCAAGACACCGAAGACGAACTCGCGGATGGTCCGGCCACGGGAGATTCGCGCGATGAACAGGCCCACGAACGGCGCCCAGGCAATCCACCAGGCCCAATAGAACACCGTCCAGCCGCCCAGCCAGTCACTCGGCTCGTTATAGGCGTACACGTCGAAACTCTTGCTCGGCAGTGCGCCCAGGTAGTCACCGATGTTCTGCACCAGCGTATTGAGCAAGTGCTGAGTCGGGCCGGCAAACAGCACGAACAGCAGCAGCGCACAGGCCAGCAGCATGTTGATGTCGGACATGACGCGTACGCCCTTGTCGACACCGGCGATCGCCACCAGAATCGCCGCGCCCATCATCAGGGTGATCAGACCGACCTGAATCCAGTGGGTGTGCGCCACGCCGAACAGGTAGTCCAGACCGGAATTGAGGTGCAGCACCCCGAAGCCCATGTCTGCGCCGAGCCCGAAGATGGTCGCAATGATGCCGAAGCCATCGACGGCATAGCCAATAGGGCCGTTGATGCGTTTGCCGATCAGCGGATACAGCGCCGAGCGCAGGGCCAGCGGCAGGTTATGGCGATAAGCGAAATAGGCCAGCGCCATACCGACGAACGCGAACACGCCCCAGCCATGCAGACCCCAGTGCAGAAACAGCAACTGCATGCCTTGGCGTGCCGCTTCTGCGGTACCACCCTCGCCCTGCGGCGGTTGCAGCAGGTGCGTCAGGGGTTCTGAAACGCAGAAAAAGAACAGCGTGATGCTGATGCCGGCAGCGAATAGCATCCCGGCCCAGGACAGGTAACTGAACTCGGGTTCGTCGTGGTCGGCACCGAGCTTGATCTTGCCGAAGCCCGACAAGGCGGTGACCACCACGAAGACCAGGTACAGGGTCATGACCATCATGTAGTACCAGCCGACCGTGTTGGCCGCCCAGTTTTGCGCCGCCAGCAGCCATTCGCCGCTGGCTTGCGGGAACGCGATCACGACGATGCCGAAAATCAGAATAAAACTCGCAGCGAAATAGAACACTGGAGCATTCATGCGAACCATGCCGCTTGAAGAGGAACTCGCAGAACTCATCGGTTGAGTGCCTCCGGACTGATAAAACCAACTGCAAAAAGCGGATACGGCAAGGGTAAGCCTCCTGTTGTGAGCGGGCAGCGAACCACCGGTTTAACTTGAACGAGCGTTCAATTTAAACATGAAAACACCCGCGAGACCTAATCGCAGGCCGGTGAATGCTGGCTCAGGCCTGGGTATGACGCATGCTTGCGCGAGTTCGTTCCCGCGCTAAAGAGGCCATTTTCAGCCCGCCAAAAGCGCTGTTTGCAAACATCCGCAGCACTTTAATTCCGGTCTTAACGCGATGCACACCCTCCTCGCACCAATCTGTTACCTGCCGCCCCAAAACTGCGCAAAAAGTCATTCAGGTAACAGAACAGCGCTCCTCTCAGGCCAATGCGTGCGCGCTGACCAAAACCGTAAGACCCCGCAAATAAAGCCCTGCAGGCAAGTTAGATGGGTAAAAAACAGCAGCAGCGCAAAGTTGGTCTTTTGATTGCATATGCTTGTATGTACAAGTAGAGACAGGCTAAACACTCTGTTTTCTACCCAACTGAATCAGCCTGCTTCGCCAGGCGCTGTTCGCCCTTCATCGGGGTGGTTCGAATTGATCGCCGAGGATTTTTTTGTGACCGAGAATAATCAAGACCTGAAGCAGGACTGGACCCGCCATCGTGAAGGCGTCGTACGGGCTGCACGCGGCACTCAACTGACCGCCAAGAGCTGGCTGACCGAAGCGCCGCTGCGCATGTTGATGAACAACCTCGACCCGGAAGTCGCCGAAAACCCCAATGAGCTGGTGGTTTACGGTGGCATCGGTCGCGCCGCGCGCAACTGGGAGTGCTACGACAAGATCGTCGAAAGCCTCACCCAGCTCAACGATGATGAAACCTTGCTGGTGCAGTCCGGCAAGCCGGTCGGCGTATTCAAGACCCACAGCAATGCCCCGCGCGTGCTGATCGCCAACTCCAACCTGGTGCCGCACTGGGCCAGTTGGGAGCACTTCAACGAACTGGATGCCAAGGGCCTGGCCATGTATGGCCAGATGACCGCCGGCAGCTGGATCTACATAGGCAGCCAGGGCATCGTGCAAGGCACTTACGAAACCTTCGTCGAAGCCGGTCGCCAGCACTATGACGGCAACCTCAAGGGTCGCTGGGTGCTGACCGCGGGCCTGGGCGGCATGGGTGGCGCGCAGCCGCTGGCCGCAACATTGGCCGGGGCCTGCTCGCTGAACATCGAATGTCAGCAGAGCCGCATCGATTTCCGCATCAAGACCCGCTACGTCGACGAACAGGCCGCTGATCTCGATGACGCACTGGCGCGTATCGCCAAATACACGGCCGAAGGCAAAGCCATTTCCATCGCCCTGTGTGGCAACGCAGCGGACATCCTGCCGGAAATGGTCCGTCGCGGTGTGCGCCCGGACATGGTCACCGACCAGACCAGCGCCCACGACCCGCTCAATGGCTACCTGCCCAAGGGCTGGACCTGGGACGAGTACCGTGCCCGTTCGGTGAGCGAGCCGGCCAGTGTGGTCAAGGCCGCCAAGCAGTCGATGGCCGAGCACGTTGAAGCCATGCTCGCCTTCCAGCAAGCCGGCATTCCGACCTTTGACTATGGCAACAATATTCGCCAGATGGCCAAGGAAGTCGGCGTCACCAATGCCTTCGATTTCCCGGGCTTCGTCCCCGCCTACATCCGTCCGCTGTTCTGCCGTGGCATCGGGCCGTTCCGCTGGGCCGCGCTGTCAGGTGACCCGCAGGACATCTACAAGACCGACGCCAAGGTCAAAGAACTGATTCCGGATGACGAGCACCTGCACAACTGGCTGGACATGGCCCGCGAGCGCATCAGCTTCCAGGGCCTGCCGGCGCGTATCTGCTGGGTCGGCCTGGGTCAACGCGCCAAACTGGGCCTGGCCTTCAACGAAATGGTCCGCAGTGGCGAGTTGTCAGCACCGGTGGTGATCGGTCGTGATCACCTGGACTCCGGCTCCGTCGCCAGCCCCAACCGCGAAACCGAATCTATGCGCGATGGCTCCGACGCCGTCTCCGACTGGCCGCTGCTCAATGCCCTGCTCAATACCGCCAGCGGTGCGACCTGGGTCTCGCTGCACCACGGTGGCGGCGTGGGCATGGGCTTTTCGCAGCATTCCGGCATGGTGATCGTCTGCGACGGCACCGATGAGGCAGCCGAGCGTATCGCCCGCGTATTGCACAACGACCCGGCTACCGGGGTGATGCGCCATGCCGATGCCGGCTACGGCATCGCTATCGATTGTGCCAGAGAGCAGGGCTTGAACCTGCCAATGATCGGACGTTGAAAACGTTGTCGGTCATCAGGCCGACACACGTCGGGGACGGGCATGAGCATGCCCACGGGCCGGATGCCTACTTCAAGCTGCCGTCATCCATTTCAGGCTTAGGAGCATCGACAATGAATATGAAAAAGGCCCTGTTGACCACACTGGTATCCGCTGGCCTGCTCGCCAGCGCAGGCGCAAGTCAGGCGGCCGGCTGGTGCGAATCAGGCAAGCCGGTGAAATTCGCCGGTCTTAACTGGGAAAGCGCGATGCTGCTGACCGACATTCTGCAGGTGGTTCTGAACAAGGGGTACGGCTGCACCGTTGACGCCCTGCCCGGCAATTCCATCGCCATGGAAAACGCCCTGGGCACCAACGACATCCAGATCTTTGCCGAAGAATGGGTCGGTCGCAGCGAGGTCTGGAACAAGGCCGCCGCTGCCGGCAAGGTGATCGGTGTCGGCGCGCCGATCGTCGGCGCAGTGGAAGGCTGGTACGTGCCCCGCTATGTGATCGAAGGCGATGCCAAACGCAAGCTGGAGGCAAAGGCACCCAACCTGAAATCCATCAGCGATCTGGCCCAGTATTCAGCCGTGTTCAAGGACCAGGAAGAGCCCGGCAAAGGCCGCTTCTACAACTGCCCGGCCGGCTGGACCTGTGAGCTGGAAAACAGCGAAATGCTCAAGAGCTACGGCCTGGAAAGCAAATACACCAACTTCCGCCCAGGCACCGGCCCGGCGCTGGATGCGGCGATTCTGTCCAGCTACAAACGTGGCGAGCCGATCCTGACCTACTATTGGTCACCCACGCCGCTCATGGGTCAGGTAGACCTGGTGCGTCTGGAAGAGAAAGCCGGGGTCAACAAGACGATCGATATCAAGGTCGGCGTGTCCAAAGTGTTCCACGATGAGGCCCCTGAACTGGTCGCCATCCTGGAAAAGGTCAACCTGCCGATCGACCTGCTCAACCAGAACCTGGGGCGCATGGCCAAAGAACGCATCGAATCGCCGAAGCTGGCGAAGATTTTCCTGAAAGAGCACCCCGAAGTCTGGCACAAATGGGTCAGCGAAGACGCCGCGAAGAAGGTGGACGCTTCGTTGTAAACGACCGGGCTGTCGGACTGTACCGTTCGACAGCCCGGTCGTTGACCCGACACACCTCATTTGAGAGCCGCTTATGTTTCCTGAAAGCTTCACTTTCTCGATCGCCAACTGGGTCAACGATGGCGTCGACTCACTGGTCACGCAGTACGGCGATGTGTTCCGGCACATCTCCGACACCCTGCTATGGGCCATCGTCAACCTCGAAGGCCTGCTGCGCATGGCGCCGTGGTGGCTGATGCTGATGATCGTCGGCGGCATTGCCTGGCACGCGACACGCAAGATCGTCACGACGCTGGTCATCGTCGGCCTGCTGTTTCTGGTCGGCGCGGTCGGGTTGTGGGACAAGCTGATGCAGACCCTGGCGCTGATGCTGGTCGCCACGATCATCGCGGTGCTGATCGGCATTCCGCTGGGCATTCTTTCGGCACGCAGCAATCGTCTGCGCTCGGTGCTGATGCCGCTGCTCGATATCATGCAGACCATGCCCAGCTTCGTGTACCTGATCCCGGTGCTGATGCTGTTCGGTCTGGGCAAGGTGCCGGCGATCTTCGCCACGGTGATTTACGCCGCGCCGCCGCTGATTCGTCTGACCGATCTGGGCATTCGCCAGGTGGATGGTGAAGTGATGGAAGCCATCAACGCGTTCGGCGCCAATCGCTGGCAGCAATTGTTCGGTGTGCAACTGCCTCTGGCGATGCCGAGCATCATGGCCGGGATCAACCAGACCACCATGATGGCGCTGTCGATGGTGGTGATTGCCTCGATGATCGGTGCACGCGGGCTTGGTGAGGACGTTCTGGTGGGCATTCAGACCCTCAACGTCGGGCGCGGGCTGGAAGCGGGCCTGGCCATTGTCATTCTGGCGGTCGTCATCGACCGTATCACGCAGGCCTATGGCCGCCCACGGCATGAGGCGCACAAATGAGCAGCGTGGAACCGAACAAAATCGTCGTCAAAAACGTATTCAAGATCTTCGGCAACCGCTCGAAAGAAGCGCTGGAGTTGATCAGACAAAACCAGAGCAAGGACCAGGTGCTGGCCCAGACCGGCTGTGTGGTCGGGGTCAACGACCTGTCGCTGTCGATCGGCAGCGGCGAAATCTTCGTCATCATGGGCCTGTCCGGCTCGGGAAAATCGACGCTGGTGCGTCACTTCAACCGGCTCATCGACCCCACCAGCGGCGAGATTCTGGTCGATGGCGAAGACATCCTGCGTTACGACATGGAGGCCTTGCGCCAATTCCGCCGGCACAAGATCAGCATGGTGTTCCAGAGCTTCGGCCTGCTGCCGCACAAGACCGTGCTGGCCAACGTGGCCTACGGCCTGACCGTACGTGGCGAGAGCAAGGCGCTGTGTCAGGAACGCGCGCAGCACTGGATCACCACCGTAGGCCTCAAGGGCTATGAAAACAAATACCCGCACCAGCTTTCCGGCGGCATGCGTCAGCGTGTAGGTCTGGCCCGCGCACTGGCGGCCGACACCGACATCATTCTGATGGACGAAGCATTCAGCGCCCTCGACCCGTTGATCCGCGCCGAGATGCAGGACCAGTTGCTGGAGCTGCAAGCCAGCCTGCACAAGACCATCGTGTTCATTACCCACGATCTGGACGAAGCCGTGCGCATCGGCAATCGCATCGCGATCCTCAAGGACGGGCGATTGATTCAGGTCGGTACGCCGAAAGAAATCCTTCATTCGCCCGCCGACGATTACGTGGATCGTTTCGTTCAGCGCCGCGTAGCCACCCTTTAAGGACCGTTGCAGATGTCGCGAGCAGAACAGATCGTCATCGGTGAAGCACCTGCGGGCTGGCAGGACGTGGTCGCCGTGGCCCGACATGGCGCAAAACTGGCCTTGTCGGACGCCGCTTGGGCACGGATCGACAACGCTCAGGCCATCGTGCAGCGCATCGTCGTCAGTGGCGAGCGTGCCTATGGCGTGAACACCGGGCTCGGCGCGCTGTGCAATGTGTCACTGCAAGGCGACCAGCTCAGTCGTCTGTCGCGCAATACCCTGCTCAGCCATGCCTGCGGCGTCGGTGCGCCACTGGCCGACGAGCAGACCCGCGCAATCATCTGTGCCGCGATTCTCAACTACAGCCAGGGCAAGTCCGGCATTCACCGGCAAGTGGTCGAAGCGCTGCTGGCCCTGCTCAACCGGGGCATCACGCCGCAAGTACCGGCGCAGGGCTCGGTGGGTTACCTGACGCACATGGCGCATGTCGGTGTTGCGTTGCTGGGCATCGGCCAGGTCAGCTATCGCGGGCAGGTCGTCCCGGCCGAGCAGGCCCTGAATGAAGAAGGTCTGGCTCCGGTCATACTCGGCGCCAAGGACGGATTGTGCCTGGTCAACGGCACACCGTGCATGACCGGCCTGAGCTGTCTGGCCATTGCCGATGCCGAGCGCCTGAGCCAATGGGCCGACGTGATCGGCGCGATGAGCTTCGAAGCCCTGCGCGGCCAGCTGGACGCGTTCGATGCAAGCATCCTCGCCCTCAAGCCGCATCCGGGCATGCAGCAGGTGGGCAAGAACCTGCGCACGTTGCTGGCCGGCAGCGAAGTGCTCGCCAGCAGCGAAGGCATTCGTACCCAGGATGCGCTGAGTATCCGTTCGATTCCCCAGGTGCATGGCGCCACGCGCGACCAACTGGCTCACGCCACTCGCCAAGTCGAGATCGAGCTCAATTCAGTCACCGATAATCCGCTGCTGCTCGGCACGCCCGAGGCTTTCCGGGTGGTGTCCCAGGCCAATCCACACGGCCAGTCGGTGGCCATGGCGGCAGACCTGCTGTGCATGGCGATGGCCGAGCTGGGCTCGATCGCCGAACGACGCCTGGACCGCCTGATCAACCCGATGGTCAGCGGCCTGCCGGCGTTTCTGGTCACCCAGCCGGGGGTCAACTCGGGAATGATGATCGTCCAGTACGTCGCCGCTTCGCTGTGCGCAGAAAACCGCCAGATGGCGCAACCGGCCGTGGTCGACAACTACGTGACTTCCGGTCTGCAGGAGGATCACCTGAGCCTGGGCACCAGCGCTGCGCTCAAGCTGCACAAGGTGCTGGGCAATACCACGCAGATTCTGGCCATCGAGTATTTGCTCGCGGCCCAGGCATTCGAATTTCTCAAGACACAGGGTTTTGGCGTGGGCACCGGTGCCGCGTGGCGACTGCTGCGCGAGCGCATCCCGGCGTACGACGAAGACCGCTGGCTGGCTCCGGACATCGCCAGCAGCGCGGCCCTGATCAAAGACGAAGCGTCGCTGGAAAGGGTTTTCCAGCACTGCCGTAACAACGCGGCAGGCCTATAAAAACAGCGTATGGCCACAAGCCGTCGCTGACATTCATCAAGGAGTAGCAGCATCGTGACCACCTTATCTGCCAAGACGCTGAACCTGATCCCCGGCCAACTGACCCTGGCGCAACTGCGCGATATTTATCTGCAGCCGGTCAGCCTGACGCTGGACAGCAGCGCTGACCAGCAGATCGACGACAGCGTCGCCTGTGTCGAGCGCATTCTGGCCGAGAACCGCACCGCCTACGGCATCAACACCGGCTTCGGCCTGCTGGCTTCGACGCGGATTGCCAGCGAAGACCTGGAAAACCTGCAGCGTTCGCTGGTGCTGTCGCATGCGGCCGGTGTCGGTCAGCCAATCAGCGATGAGCTGGTGCGTCTGATCATGGTGCTCAAGGTCAACAGCCTGAGCCGCGGCTTCTCGGGCATTCGGCGCGTGGTCATCGACGCTCTGATTGCGCTGATCAATGCCCAGGTCTATCCGCATATTCCGCTCAAGGGCTCGGTCGGCGCTTCCGGTGACCTGGCACCGCTGGCGCACATGTCGCTGGTGCTGCTGGGCGAAGGCAAGGCGCGCTACAAGGGCGAATGGCTGAACGGCGTCGACGCGCTGGCGGCTGCCGGGCTGCAACCGCTGACCCTGGCGGCCAAGGAAGGGCTGGCACTGCTCAACGGCACGCAAGTGTCTAGCGCATACGCATTGCGCGGCCTGTTCGAAGGCGAAGACCTGTTCGCGGCAGCCCTGACCTGCGGCTCGCTGACGGTTGAAGCGGTGCTCGGCTCGCGCTCGCCCTTCGACGCGCGCATTCATGCCGCACGCGGGCAGCGCGGGCAGATCGACGCGGCGGCCTGCTACCGCGACCTGCTGGGCGAAAGCAGCGGCGTGTCCGAGTCGCACCGCAACTGCGACAAGGTTCAGGACCCCTACTCGTTGCGCTGCCAGCCACAGGTCATGGGCGCATGCCTGACCCAACTGCGTCAGGCCGCCGAGGTGCTGGAAATCGAAGCCAACGCGGTGTCCGACAACCCGCTGGTATTCGCCGCCGAGAACGACGTCATATCCGGTGGCAATTTTCACGCCGAGCCGGTCGCCATGGCGGCGGACAACCTCGCGCTGGCCATCGCCGAGATCGGCTCGCTCAGCGAACGGCGCATTTCGCTGATGATGGACAAGCACATGTCGCAGCTGCCGCCCTTCCTGGTGGCCAACGGCGGCGTCAATTCCGGGTTCATGATCGCGCAGGTGACCGCCGCCGCACTGGCCAGTGAAAACAAGGCATTGGCCCATCCGCACAGTGTCGACAGCCTGCCGACCTCGGCCAATCAGGAAGACCATGTGTCGATGGCCCCGGCCGCCGGCAAGCGCTTATGGGAAATGGCAGAAAACGTTCGCGGGATTCTTGCCGTAGAATGGTTGGCTGCCTGCCAGGGTCTGGACTTGCGTTTGGGTCTGAAAACCTCTCCGAAGCTGGAGCAAGCCCGCAGCCTGTTGCGCAGCAAGGTCCCGTTCTATGAAAAGGACCGCTTTTTTGCACCGGACATCGAAGCTGCCAGTCAGCTGTTGTCCTCCACTTGCCTGAACCCGTTGGTTCCTGCACGTCTGCTACCCAGTCTGTGATGCACCGCGAGCCTGGCAGGGCTCGCTTTGGTCATCGCTGCGGGAGGCCGGATGCAGGCGTTCTCGCGGCTTTTGCCATACCTGTAATGAAATGGACCTGAAATGACGTCACAAGATGGTTTGAAACGCGGGTTATCCGCCCGCCACATCCGCTTCATGGCCCTGGGCTCTGCCATCGGTACAGGGTTGTTCTACGGCTCGGCCTCGGCGATTCAACAGGCCGGGCCTGCCGTACTGCTGGCTTACCTGATCGGCGGCGCGGCGGTGTACATGGTGATGCGCGCGCTCGGCGAAATGGCGGTCCACGACCCGGTGTCCGGTTCGTTCAGCCATTACGCCACGCGCTATATGGGCCCGCTGGCCGGCTTCGTGCTCGGCTGGACCTACGCGTTCGAGATGATCATCGTCTGCCTGGCCGACGTGACCGCATTCGGCATCTACATGGGCTTCTGGTTTCCGGAAGTACCCCGCTGGATCTGGGTGCTGGGCATCGTCTTTCTGATCGGCGCGCTCAACCTGTGCAACGTGAAAGTCTTTGGTGAAACCGAGTTCTGGCTGTCGATCCTCAAGGTCAGCGCCATCGTGGCGATGATCGTCGCAGGCTTCGGCATCATGATCTTCGGTATCGGCAGCTCGGCCAGCGGCAGCGAAATCGGCATCAGCAACCTGTGGGCACATGGCGGCTTCATGCCCAACGGCGTCACCGGTCTGATCGCCTCGTTCGCGGTGGTGATGTTTGCCTTCGGCGGCATCGAAATCATCGGCATTACCGCAGGCGAAGCGAAGGACCCGCAACGCAGCCTGCCGCAGGCGATCAATGCCGTGCCGCTGCGCATTCTGCTGTTCTATGTGCTGACGCTGTTTGTGCTGATGTGTATCTACCCGTGGCCGCAGATCGGCACGCAGGGCAGTCCGTTCGTGCAGATTTTCGACAACCTGGGTATCGCTTCGGCGGCGACCATCCTCAACATCGTGGTGATCTCGGCGGCCGTGTCGGCGATCAACAGCGACATCTTCGGCGCAGGCCGCATGATGTATGGCCTGGCCCGTGAAGGTCAGGCGCCCGCCAGTTTCGCCCGCGTGTCGCGCCATGGCGTGCCGTGGATGACCGTGCTGGTCATGGGCATCGCGCTGCTGGGCGGCGTGCTGCTCAACTACCTGATCCCCAAGGACGTGTTCCTGCTGATCGCTTCGCTGGCCACCTTCGCCACCGTGTGGGTCTGGCTGATGATTCTGCTGACGCAGGTCGCCATGCGCCGCTCGATGAACCGCGAGGAAGCGGCACAGCTGAAATTCGCCGTGCCGTTCTGGCCTTACGGGCCTGCGGCCGCCATCACCTTCATGCTGTTCATCTTCGGCGTGCTGGGCTACTTCCCGGACAACCGTGCAGCCTTGATCGTCGGCGCAATCTGGATCGTGCTGCTGCTCATCGCCTACGCTGTGTGGGTCAAGCCCAAGGCGCTCAACAACACTCATTGATCAACGAGGCCTGGAATGAAAACGCTCTGGAAAAACTGTCACATCGCAAGCATGGCGCACGGCAAATACTCGATCATCGAGGATGCCGCCATCGTGACCTCCGGAGCGCTCATCGAGTGGATCGGGCCTCAGGCCGAGCTGGCCGAGCCGGAACATGACAACTGCATCGATCTGAACGGTGCATGGGTCACGCCCGGCCTGATCGATTGTCACACCCATACGGTGTTCGGCGGCAACCGCAGCGGCGAGTTCGAGCAGCGCCTGCAAGGTATGAGCTACGCCGAGATCGCCGCAGCCGGCGGCGGTATTGCCAGCACGGTGCGTGCGACGCGCGCCGCCAGTGAGGATGAGCTGTACGCCAGTGCCGAGCGCCGTCTGCGGCATCTGCTGAAAGACGGCGTCACGACCGTCGAGATGAAGTCGGGCTACGGGCTGGACCTGGAAAACGAGCGCAAGATCCTGCGAGTGATTCGTCGTCTGGGCAACACCCAGCCAGTCACCGTGCGCGCCACCTGCCTGGCCGCCCACGCGCTGCCACCGGAATACGCCGATCGCGCCGACGATTACATCAACCACATCTGCAACGACATCCTCCCGGCGCTGGCAGCCGAAGGGCTGGTCGATGCGGTGGATGCTTTCTGTGAATACCTGGCGTTTTCGCCTGCGCAGGTCGAGCAGGTGTTCATCACCGCAGGGCAACTGGCGCTGCCGGTCAAACTGCATGCCGAGCAGCTGTCGTCATTGGGCGGATCGAGCCTGGCCGCGCGCTACAAGGCGCTGTCGGCGGATCATCTGGAGTTCATGACCGAAGACGACGCCATCGCCATGGCCGCTGCCGGAACCGTCGCGGTGCTGCTGCCGGGCGCGTTTTACTTCCTGCGCGAAACACAACTGCCGCCGATGGACGCGCTGCGCAAGCACGGCGTACCGATTGCGATTGCCACCGACCTCAACCCTGGCACGTCGCCGGGCCTGTCATTGCGCCTGATGCTCAACATGGCCTGCACGCTGTTTCGCATGACGCCCGAAGAAGCACTGGCGGGGGTGACGCTCAATGCCGCCAGGGCGCTGGGCATGAGCGCGACCCACGGCTCGCTGGAGGTCGGCAAGGTCGCGGATTTCGTCGCCTGGAACATCGAACGACCGGCTGATCTGGCCTACTGGCTGGGCGGCGATCTGGACAAACGCATCGTGCGCCACGGCGTCGAATCATCGATCTGAAGGAGAGCCCTGTGGATAACGTTCTGACATTCAAGCGTGGCCGCATCCCGCTGCTGATCAGCATGCCGCATGCCGGTCTGAAACTGACCCCGGTGGTCGAAGCCGCGCTGGTGGACGAAGCCTTGAGCCTGCCGGACACCGACTGGCACATTCCACGTCTGTATGACTTCGCCGCCGAATTGGGCGCCAGCACCCTGGCCGCCGAATACTCGCGCTTTGTCATCGACCTCAATCGACCCTCTGACGATAAGCCGATGTACGTCGGCGCAACCACCGGGCTGTTTCCGTCGATCCTGTTCGACGGCGTGCCACTGTTCAAGGACGGCCATACACCCAGCGCCGAGGAACGGGCGCGGTACCTGCAACAGATCTGGACACCCTACCACCAGACGCTGGAGCAGGAACTGCAGCGTATGCGGGACGAGTTCGGTTATGCGCTGCTGTTCGACGCCCACTCGATTCGAGGGCACATTCCGCACCTGTTCGACGGCCGCCTGCCGGACTTCAACCTGGGCACCTTCAATGGCGCGAGCTGCGACCCGGAGCTGGCCAGCCGGATGGAGCAGGTCTGCGCAGCGGCCAAGGACTACAGCCATGTGTTGAACGGGCGCTTCAAAGGCGGCCACATCACCCGCCACTACGGCGACCCGGCCAACAACATCCATGCCGTACAGCTGGAGCTGGCGCAAAGCACCTACATGGACGAATTCGTGCCCTTCCACTACCGCCCGGACTTGGCAGAACCGACCCGCGCCGTGCTCAAGCCACTGCTGGAAACCTTCATTGCCTGGGGACAAGAGCGCTTCGGCTGACAACGTCGGACGCAGAGCGTGGAGCGATAGCCGGTGGCCACGATTATCGTTCCCATGCTCCGCGTGGGAATGCCGTTCCGGACGCTCCGCGTCCGCCCTTCAAGGTTCCCGCCTGATCACTTCTTGAGCAAGCGCAAGCCGTTGAACACCACCAGCAAGCTCACGCCCATGTCGGCAAACACCGCCATCCACATGGTCGCCAGGCCCGCGAAGGTGATACCGATGAACAGCACCTTGGTCACGATAGCCAACACGATATTCTGTTTCAGCACCGCCGAGGTCCGGCGTGAAAGCGCAATGAACGTTGGTATCTTGCGCAGATCGTCGTCCATCAGGGCGACATCTGCCGTCTCGATAGCGGTATCGGTGCCTGCAGCGGCCATCGCGAAACCGATCTCCGCACGGGCCAGCGCAGGGGCATCATTGATACCGTCGCCCACCATGCCTACCCGGTGATTGCGGCTGTAAAGCGCCTCGATCGCACTGAGCTTGTCGGCAGGCAGCAGATTGCCCTGCGCTTCATCGATGCCAACCTGATCGGCAATCGCCTTGGCCGTGTGCGGGTTATCACCGGTCAGCATGACTGTCTTGATGCCCAACTCGTGCAACTGGGCGATGGCTTCACGGCTGGTCTCCTTCACCGTATCGGCGACGGCAAACAGCGCAATCGGACCCGAGGCATCGAGCAACAGCACCACGGTCTTGCCCTGCATTTCCAGCGCATCGAGCCTGGCTTCCAGCTCCGGCGAACACAGGCCCAGTTCTTCCACCAGACGATGGTTGCCCAAGTGATACATCTGGCCGTTGATCTTGCCTTTCACACCGCGGCCACCCAACGCCTCGAACGCACTGACTTCATGCAGCGTCAGGCTGCCATCGGCGGCCTTGGCAATCGCTTGGGAAACCGGGTGATCCGAACGACCGGCTAGACTCGCGGCAATCCCCTGCGCGCTATCGGAAACAGCAGGGTTCAACGGCACATAATCAGTCTGCACCGGCTTGCCGTGAGTCAGCGTGCCGGTTTTATCCAGCGCCAGATAATCGAGCTTTTCGCCCATTTCCAGATAAACGCCACCCTTGATCAAAATACCCTTGCGCGCCGCCGCTGCCAGACCGCTGACGATGGTTACCGGCGTGGAAATCACCAGCGCACATGGGCAGGCCACCACCAGCAGCACCAGCGCCCGGTAGATCCAGTCATACCATTCGCCACCGAAGAACAGCGGCGCGACCAACGCCAATGCCAACGCAACGACGAACACCACTGGTGTATAGATACGGGAAAAGCTGTCGACAAAGCGCTGGGTCGGCGCACGCGAACCCTGCGCCGCTTCCACCGCATGAATGATGCGCGCCAGCGTCGAGTTGTTCGCAGCGGCGGTGACGCGGTACTCCAGCGAACCGGCCTGGTTGATGGTGCCCGCGAAAACCTTGTCGCCAACAGTCTTCTCCACCGGCAGGCTTTCACCGGTGATCGATGCCTGGTCAATCGTCGAGCTCCCGGACACCACTTCACCATCAAGCCCGACACGCTCGCCGGGCTTGATCCGGACGATAGCCTCCAGTTCGACGTTTTTGGCTTCGACTTCCTGCCAACTGCCATCCGCCTGCTTGACGGTGGCAAGCTCAGGCGTCAGTTGCATCAGGCCACTAATGGCATTGCGCGCACGGTCCAACGACTTGGCTTCGATCAACTCGGCAATGGTAAACAGGAACATCACCATCGCCGCTTCCGGCCACTGACCGATCAGAATGGCGCCGGTCACCGCGATGCTCATCAGCGCATTGATGTTCAGGTTGAAGTTCTTGAGTGCGATCCAGCCTTTCTTGTAGGTCGTCAGCCCGCAACTGAAGATCGACACCAGTGCCAACAAGGCAACCACCCAGGTCGGGCCGAGCGATGCAAAATGGACCACCTCTGCGCCCAGCGCCGCAACGCCGGACAACGCCAGCGGCCACCAGTGTTTCTTCACCACCGGCGCCGATTCGGCAGACGCTGCACCTTCCTCGACCGGCTCGGCCTGCATGCCCAACGAGCTGATAGCCTCACGAATCGGGTCGGTGGACGGCAGGTCATGCCAGACGCCCAACATGCGGTTGATCAGGTTGAATTCCAGCTTCTGCACACCGGCCAGCTTGCCCAGCTTGTTCTGGATCAGCGTCTGCTCGGTGGGGCAATCCATCGCTTCGATACGAAAGCTGCTCAGACGACCGCCCGCTGCAGGCGCGTCGCCAAAGGTCACTACAGCAGGCTGTGCATCGCTGGAGCAGCACGAATGCGCATGCTCCACGGGCTTTTGCTCGTGTGCGTGCTCGCCGTGATCATGGTCATGATCGTGGTCATGTGCGGGGGAATTCTTGATCGTCGTGCCCATTCGTTGTGGCTCCAGGATTCTGCTTGTTGCCAAGTGAACACCCTGTAGCCACTATAGGGTCAAGCACTCAAACGAGATGAGTCGAAAATGAAAATCGGCGAACTGGCAAAACTGACCGACACCCAGGTCGAAACCATCCGCTATTACGAACGCGAAGGCCTGCTGCCCGCCCCTGCCCGCAGTGACGGCAATTACCGGCTGTATACCCAGGCGCACATGGAGCGCCTGTCGTTCATCCGCAATTGCCGCAGCCTGGACATGACCCTCGAAGAAATCCGCAACCTGCTCAACCTGCGCGACAGCCCGCAGGACCAGTGCGAAAACGTCAACGCCCTGATCGACGAACACATCGAACACGTCAACGCCCGCGTCGCAAGCCTGCAAGCGCTCCAGGAACAACTGCTCGACCTGCGCCGCCGCTGCAGCGATGGCACGACAGAACATTGCGCGATACTGGAAAGGCTGGAAGTGACGGGGGCTGTGGCAGCGCCAGAGGGCGAGCCTTCACATGTGGGGAGGAGTCATGGGCATTGAGACGGGTTTGAGACCTCTGGTTCAGCGCTGCGCGGCCTGCACCACCGCCACAAGCTCAGTGATCGCCTTGACGAGCTGATCCTTGGCAGCTTTCTCTTTCGCTGTCTCTTCACCCGCCCGCTCAGAATCAACGCGTTTGAACGCTTCGCGTACCTCCTCGCTGAAGATGCTGATCGAGACGATATTTTCCTGCCGAAAACCAATAGGCCTGAGCGGTGTATCACTTGGGTAATCGGTCGTGTACACCACTTTCAGGGTGTCCTTGTCCCGATAGCCACTGACGGTCGGGATAAGCAAAATTTCCTGATTCACACCCGTCACTTCGGTAGGGGCTCCGACGTCCATGATGTAACCGACGTAGACCTTTCGATCCGCCATCGTGATCATCACTTCTTCCTTGTCGACAAATGCATCGAAAAGCGTCGAGCAGATAGGGCTGTGATCTACAGACTGACCCAGCAGATAGACCGCAATTTCTTCTTTTTTACCCGCGCCCAGTTGCCACTTGAGAATCCTGACAGTAAGAAAAGCTCCGAGGCTTGGCATCGCCAAGGTCAGTAAACCCGACAGGGCAAGGAACACGCCCACCTGGCTAAAATTCCTGCCAGTGATGTCGAAGTCCTGCCCCATTTGACCTAAAGCGCCCATGAAATCGGTGTTCACGGCAAAACAGACTGGCGAGGTCGCGTCCGTCGTTTGGGCCCATTTTGGGCAAAACACACCCCAATCATGCGAGAACAGGCCTGCAAGGGCTGCGGTTACAAACATGGCCGCTAAAAAACAGTAGATACCATACCGCCCCACCAGCAAGTAAAGCATCTGGCCTTCATAGCGATGCAGCCTGCAATAAACGGTGGGATCCTTCAGGCACACCAAAAAACCGCTGACGAGTAGTGGCAGCAGAAGTAAAAAAGCCATTTATCAGGATTCGGCTTGCGGAGTGACCAGTTTTTTAGCCTTATCGCGGGAGGAGCGAACCAAACCTTCGATTTCTTTGGCGTCCATGGACATGCGACCACCCCTTACCACAAGAGTGTCGATGCTCTTGATTGCCTGCATGAGGGCCGCGTCTTCAGCCTTCTTCGTATCACTACGATGTCCAATCCGATTGAAAAACATAGTCGATTCCATTGAACAGGGTCAGGGGACTTACGCCAAAACTATAGCACAACGCTCAATTCGCTCTCGTACGGACTCAAACCGCCATCGGCGCCGTCATTGCCGGGTGGTGCTGGTAGCCTTCCAGGGTGAAGTCCGAAGGCTCGATCAGTTCCAGCCACTCAGGCTGGTACACACCGGTCTTGGCGAATTCCGGCACACGGTCGGAGATCACCAGTTTCGGCATCGGGTACGGCTCGCGGGTCATCTGTTCGTTGAGCATGTCCAGGTGGTTTTCGTACACGTGGGCATCGCCGATGAAGTAGGTGAACCAGCGCGGCGTGTAGCCGGTCAGGCGGCCGATTAGGCTGAGCAGCGCGGCGCCTTCGGTCAGGTTGAACGGCGTACCGAGGCCCAGGTCGTTGGAGCGGATGTACAGCGTCAGCGAGATTTCGCGGGTCTGCGGGTTCGGGTGCAGCTGGTACAGCAGGTGGCACGGCGGCAGGGCCATTTCATCGAGCTGTGCGCAGTTCCAGCCGTGGAACAGGATCCGCCGGCTGCCCGGGTCGTTGATGATGGTGTCGACGCACTGGCGAATCTGGTCGATGGCCTTGTACAGGACCACGAAAGACTGGCCGTCTTCTTCGGACTCGGCAATCTGACGATACCCCTGGCCCAGCGCCAGTTCGATGGCCGCGACATTGCCGGCATCGATACGCTTGTAGGCTGGCCACTTGCGCCATTGCACGCCATAGATTTCGCCCAGATCGTCCTCGCCCTTGCGGAACGGGTTGTTCAGCCACTGAGCGTTTTCGTTGGCGTTCTGATCCCAGACCTTGCAGCCCAGTTCGCGGAATTCGGCGGCGCTGTTTACGCCACGCAGGAAGCCGACCATCTCTCCGATGGCCGATTTGAAGGCCATGCGCCGCGTGGTGATCGCCGGAAAACCTTCCTGCAAGTCATAACGCAGCATCGCACCCGGAAAGCTGATGGTGTTCACGCCGGTACGGTTGGCTTGCAAGGTCCCGTGCTTGATCACATGAGCGACCAGTTCCAGATATTGCTTCATAAATCACCTGCATTGTTGAACGCGCCGGGCGTCGTCACCCGGCGTTTCGGTGTTAAGCCGCTGCCTTGCTGGCAGACGGATCGCGCTTGTAGGCCAGCCAGATCAGGAACAGGCCGGCGATGATCATCGGCAGGCTGAGGATCTGACCCATGGTCACCCAGCCCCACGCCAGGTAACCCAACTGGGCGTCAGGGACGCGGACGAACTCGACCACAAAGCGGAAGATCCCGTAGAACAGCGCGAACATGCCGGAAACGGCCATGGTCGGACGCGGCTTGCGGGCGTACAGATTGAGAATGATGAACAGCGCAACGCCTTCCAGCGCGAACTGGTACAGCTGCGAAGGATGACGCGCCAGTTGTGCAGGGTCGCTAAACGGCGGGAAGACCATGGCCCACGGCACATCGGTCGGCTTGCCCCACAACTCGGCATTGATGAAGTTGCCGATACGCCCGGCACCCAGGCCGATCGGCACCAGCGGGGCGACGAAGTCCATCAGTTGGAAGAAGCTTTTGCCGTTGCGCTTGCCAAACCACCAGGCCGCGATCATCACGCCGACAAAGCCGCCGTGGAACGCCATACCGCCCTTCCAGACCTCGAAGATCAGCAGCGGGTTGGCGATGTAGGCCGACAGGTCATAGAACAGCACGTAGCCCAGCCGCCCACCGACAATCACGCCCATGGCCAGCCAGAAAATCAGGTCGGAGAGTTTTTCCTTGGTCCAGGTCGGGTCGAACTTGTTCAGGCGACGCGACGCGAGCAGCCAGGCGCCGCCGATACCGACCAGGTACATCAACCCGTACCAGTGAATTTGCAGCGGGCCGATAGCGACGGCTACCGGGTCAATCTGCGGGTAAGGCAGCATTGCGACTCCTCAATTGGAACGCCCTTGCGAGCGACTGAATCAGGCGCGCATGTTACCGGAGCCCGGCAGGATGCTCTAGCGGCGACCGATGGAAGCCGCCTGAACGAAGTGAAAAAAGATGTGCCTGGTGTGTCCAGCCGTAAGGCCTGGGTATGGTTATCGTTCCCACGCTCCGCGTGGTAGCGCCGTTCTGGACGCTCTGCGTCCGGTCTTGAAACAGGCGTGTGTGTAAGCTTGCTCACGAAGAGGTAGGTGCAGCAGCTGAATATTTACTAAGCAGTCAGTCTGCCTTCGCGAGCAAGCTCGCTCCCACGGGGGGGGCAATGTGTACTCCCTGTGGGAGTGAGCTTGCTCACGAAGGCAATAGCCCAAACGGCCCATTTCCCGGAGTCTGTACCGGCCTCTTCGCGAACAAGTTCGCTCCTACAGGGGCAATGTGCACTCCCTGTGGGAGTGAGCTCACGAAAGCATTAGTAGCGCTTAGTGCCCTTTGACCGAGCTAGGGTTGATCATCCGCGACAAGCCGAGGTTTTTCAGTGCCAGTTGCAGGGAGCTGCTGATGACCTGCGGGTTGTCGTTGGTCATCAGTTGCGCAAGCAGTTCCTTGGCCTTGCTGAGGTTGATCTGGCGCAGCATCCATTTCACTTTCGGCAGGTTGGTGGCGTTCATCGACAGGCTGTCGAAGCCCATCGCCATCAACAACACCGCTGCTGCCGGGTCACCCGCCATTTCGCCGCAGATGCTCACCGGCTTGCCTTCGGCGTGGGCATCACGCACCACGCTTTGCAGCGCCTGAAGCACTGCCGGGTGCAGGTAATCATAAAGATCGGCCACACGCGGGTTGTTGCGGTCGACCGCGAGCAGGTATTGAGTCAGGTCGTTGGAGCCGACCGAGAGGAAGTCCACCTGACGCGCCAAGTCGCGGGTCTGGTAGACCGCCGCCGGCACTTCGATCATCACGCCCACCGGCGGCATCGGTACGTCAGTGCCTTCGTCGCGCACCTCGCCCCAGGCGCGGTGGATCAGGTGCAGCGCTTCTTCCACTTCGTGGGTGCTGGAGATCATCGGCAACAGAATGCGCAGGTTATTCAGGCCCTCGCTGGCCTTGAGCATGGCGCGGGTCTGGACCAGGAAGATTTCCGGGTGGTCGAGGGTGACGCGAATACCGCGCCAGCCGAGGAACGGGTTGTCTTCCTTGATCGGGAAGTAGGACAGCGACTTGTCGCCACCGATGTCCAGGCTGCGCATGGTCACCGGCAGTGGATGGAAGGCAGCCAGTTGCTCGCGGTAGATCGCCAGCTGCTCCTTTTCACTCGGGAAGCGCTGGTTGATCATGAACGGCACTTCGGTGCGGTACAGGCCCACCCCTTCGGCGCCACGCTGTTGCGCCCGCGCCACGTCGGCCAGCAGGCCGGTGTTGACCCACAGCGGCATGCGATGCCCGTCGAGGGTGACGCAAGGCAGTTCACGCAGGGCATCCAGGCCTTGGGAGAGCTGACGCTCCTCCTCCACCACCTTGCCAAACTGCTTGCGCATGATTTCGCTGGGGTTGGTGAAGACTTCGCCGTGATAGCCGTCGACCACCAGATCGATGCCATCGACCTTGGAGTAAGGGAAGTCCACCAGGCCCATGACCGTGGGAATGCCCATGGCCCGCGCCAGAATCGCAACGTGGGAGTTGCCGGAACCCTGAACCGACACCAGGCCGACCAGTTTGCCTTCCGGCACCTCGCCGAGCATCGCCGGGGTCAGCTCTTCACTCACCAGAATCGTGTTGTCGGGATAGACCAGCGCCTGTTGCCGTGCTTCCTGGAGATAGGCCAGCAGGCGGCGGCCCAGGTCCTTGACGTCCGACGCCCGCTCGCGCAGGTAGGCATCGTCCATCAGTTCGAAACGTTTGACGTGCTCGCTGACCACCGAGCGCAAGGCACCCTGCGCCCATTGGCCGGTCTTGATGACGTCGGTCACTTCGCTGCCCAGCGAGGCGTCGTCGAGCATCATCAGGTAGACATCGAACAGCGCCCGCTCTTCGGGGCGCAACTGGGTGGCCAGCTTGGCTGACAGGGTGCGCATGTCACCGCGTACGCCTTCCAGCGCGTTCTGGAACAATGCCAGTTCGGCGGCGATGTCAGTGACGGTCTTGTCGGGGACCACTTCCAGATCGGCAGGCGGCAGCATGACCACAGCGACACCGACCGCAGCACCCGGCGAACCGGCCACACCCACGAACTTGGCTTCCTGAATGCCTTTGCCCTGGCGACCCAGACCGCGGATCGAGCCGGTCGCTTCGGCATGCGCGATAACGCCCGCCAGTTGCGCGCTCATGGTGACCAGGAAGGCTTCTTCGCCCTCGTCGAACTGACGGCGCTCCTTTTGCTGGATGACCAGTACGCCGACCACGCGCCGATGATGGATGATCGGCGCGCCCAGGAACGAGGCGTAGCGTTCTTCACCGGTTTCGGCGAAATAGCGATAACGAGGGTGATCTGCGGCGTTTTCGAGATTCAGCGGTTCTTCGCGCGTACCGACCAGACCGACCAGGCCTTCATTCGGTGCCATGCTGACTTTGCCGATGGAGCGCTTGTTGAGGCCTTCGGAAGCCATCAGGACAAAGCGGTTGACCTCGGCATCGAGCAGGTAGACCGAGCAGACCTGGCTGCCCATGGCCTCCTTGACGCGCAACACAATAATGCCCAACGCCGCCTTGAGATCCTTGGCGGAGTTAACTTCCTGGACGATCTTGCGCAGCGTATTGAGCATGGCTCGGGGTCGAACTCCGTGTCAGTCGCGCGATAAGAGGCGCGGGGCAAGCTCTTTGAGTGCGCGTCGATACACCTCGCGCTTGAATGTCACCACCTGGCCTAACGGATACCAATAACTGACCCAGCGCCAGCCATCGAACTCCGGTTTACCGGTCAAATCCATCCGCACCCGCTGCTCGTTGGAGATCAGGCGCAGGAGAAACCATTTTTGCTTCTGGCCGATACACAGCGGCTGGCTGTGGGTACGGACCAGTCTTTGCGGCAGACGATAGCGCAACCAGCCCCGAGTGCAGGCAAGTATTTGCACATCATGTCGTTCCAGACCGACTTCTTCATTCAATTCGCGATAAAGCGCGTCTTCCGGCGTCTCCTGCGGGTTGATACCCCCTTGAGGAAACTGCCAGGCATCCTGGTTAATACGCCGAGCCCATAGGACCTGACCAGCATCGTTTGTCAGAATAATCCCGACATTAGGACGGAAACCATCGGGGTCGATCACGGCAACAACCTCGCAAACGCATGTCGCCGCATTGTTCCACAAAGGCGATCAAACCAGCAACGAGGCTTATCACCTTATGTGAAGACTTGTGAAAACCTCGTATTCTGGGGCTCTTTTTTCAACTATTTCAGCGAGTAACCCTATGCGCCTGGCTTTATTCGACCTCGACAACACCCTTCTGGGCGGCGACAGCGATCACGCCTGGGGCGATTACCTGTGCCGGCGCGGGATCCTTGATGCCGCGACCTACAAGACCCGCAACGACGAGTTCTATCAGGATTACCTGGCCGGCACGCTGAACATGACCGACTACCTGAATTTTACTCTGGAGATTCTGGGCAACACTGACATGGCGCAGCTCGATCAATGGCATCGCGAGTTCATGCGCGATTGCATCGAACCGATCATGCTGCCCAAGGCGCTGGAATTGATCGCCAAACACCGCGAGGCCGGCGACAAGCTGGTGGTGATCACCGCCACCAACCGCTTTGTGACCGCACCTATCGTGGCGCAACTGGGGATCGATACCCTGCTGGCGACCGAATGCGAGATGGCTGACGGCCGCTATACTGGCCGCACCACAGGTGTGCCCTGCTTCCGTGAAGGCAAGGTGACACGCCTCAATCAGTGGCTGGAAGACAACGCGTTCAGCCTCGAGGACAGCTATTTCTACAGTGACTCGATGAACGACCTGCCTCTGCTGGAGCAGGTGGCCAATCCGGTTGCGGTCGATCCGGACGATAAATTACGTGCCGAAGCCGAGCGACGCGGCTGGCCGGTGATTACCCTGCGTCACTGAGTGCTGGCAATACTCAGGCCGTTTTGAAGCCTGTCAGACCGGCCATCACCACGAAGCACACGACGCTGATCACCATCAGCGCCAGGGTAAAGCCGCGCTTGCCGCCTTTGGCACCGAGACGCAACCGATTGAGCCTGGCCACCAGCCAGACCCAACTGCACAGCCCCAGGGTGTAAAGCACGCTGCTGCCCAGCACCCAGGTCTGGCCCAGTGACAGGCCTTTCAAATGCACCAGCCACCAGCCACTGAACGGCAGCGTCGCCAGACAAACGGCCATCAACACCCAGAAAAACAGCAACGGCCGCTTGAGCAGACGATTCTGCACAGTCGTGTCGCCTTCAAGACGCACCTTGACCACCCCGCTGGCCAGCACCAGCGCGCTGATCAGCAACAACGCGATGGCGACGATGTGCAGGGTATTGAGGGTGGTGATGGGTTCCATGACGCGGTGTTCCTCTGGAATCGGGCTTGGGTGAGTTTAGCAGTGTGGACACAAGAGTCGTGCCTTAAGCGCTATCGCGCCCATGCTCCGGTGGGTATGCCGGTCTGGACGCTCCGCGTCCTCTTGTGACGCGGAGCGTGAGGAACGAGAGATATCCACGGCCTCAGCCCAGAAACAACCGGTACGCCGGGTTCTCGCTTTCGTCCCAATACCGGTAACCAATCTCATCCAGCGCAGCGCCGACCAGATGCCGCTCATCCTCCGGCACTACCAATCCAGCAACCACGCGGCCATCGGCTGCGCCGTGGTTGCGGTAGTGGAACATCGAGATGGTCCAGCGACCGCCCAGGCGATTGAGGAAGTTGAACAGTGCGCCCGGTCGTTCCGGGAACTCGAAACGCAGCACCACTTCATCATTGACCCGTTCGGCATGCCCGCCAACCATGTGACGGATGTGCAGTTTGGCCAGTTCGTTGTCGGTCAGGTCCAGCACCGGGAAACCCTGTCCGGTCAGGCTGGCGATCAGGGCGCTGCGTGGGTCGTTCTCGGGATGGGTCTGCACGCCGACGAAGATGTGCGCCTCGCGATCGGTGTGGTAGCGGTAGTTGAATTCGGTGATCTGCCGCTTGCCGATAGCCTCGCAGAATGCCTTGAAGCTGCCCGGCTGCTCGGGGATGGTCACGGCAATGATCGCCTCGCGACCTTCGCCCAACTCTGCACGCTCGGCCACGTGACGCAAACGGTCGAAGTTGACGTTGGCCCCTGAATCGATCGCCACCAGCGTCTGGCCGCTGACGCCGCGCTGCTCGACATACTTCTTGATCCCGGCCACGCCCAGCGCGCCGGACGGCTCGGTGATCGAGCGAGTATCGTCGTAAATATCCTTGATCGCCGCGCAGATTTCGTCGGTGCTGACGGTGATCACTTCATCGACATAGTGGCGGCATACTTCGAAGGTGTGATGGCCGATCTGCGCCACCGCCACGCCATCGGCAAACAGCCCGACCTGGCTCAGCACCACGCGTTCCCCGGCGGCCATCGCCGCCTGCAGGCAGTTGGAGTCGTCCGGCTCTACGCCGATGATCTTGATCTCCGGGCGCAGGTATTTCACATACGCCGCGATGCCGGCAATCAGACCGCCACCCCCGACCGGGACAAAGATCGCATCCAGCTGGCCCGGTTGCTGACGAAGAATCTCCATCGCCACGGTACCTTGCCCGGCGATGGTGTCAGGGTCGTCATATGGATGGATGTAGACGAAGCCCTGTTCGTCGACCAGCTTCAGCGAGTAAGCCAGCGCTTCCGGGAAGGAATCGCCGTGCAGCACCACGGTGGCACCCCGCGAGCGCACGCCCTCGACCTTGATCTCCGGCGTGGTGCGCGGCATGACGATGGTCGCCTTGATCCCCAGTTCACGCGCCGCCAGCGCCAGGCCCTGGGCATGATTACCCGCCGATGCCGTCACCACGCCCCGTGCAGTCTGCTCTGCGGGCAATTGCGCGAGCTTGTTGTACGCGCCACGAATCTTGAACGAGAACACCGGCTGCAGATCTTCGCGCTTGAGCAGCACCTGATTGCCCAGCCGTTCGGACAGCTGGCGAGCGCCTTGCAGCGGCGTTTCGATGGCAACGTCGTAGACGCGGGAGGTGAGGATTTTCTTGACGTACTGTTCAAGCATCGGGGTGGCATCACTGACGAAGCGGGCAAGGTCGGGAAGTCTACTCTGCGCACCGAAAGACGACCATACGAATGACAGGGCTTTGCGGCGCAGTCGCCGCTATAATGCGGGCCTTTTTGCATCCCCCTCTTCTACCTACATCAGGCACCGTGGAGCCCGCATGACCCAGGATCAACTCAAACAGGCAGTCGCTCAGGCAGCTGTCGACTTCATTCTTCCGAAGCTCGATGACAAAAGCATTGTGGGCGTCGGCACCGGCTCCACGGCCAACTGCTTCATCGACGCGCTGGCCAAGCACAAGGCCGCGTTTGACGGCGCTGTCGCCAGTTCGCAAGCCACTGCGGCGCGCCTCAAGGCGCACGGCATTCCGGTCTATGAGCTGAACACGGTCAGCGATCTGGAGTTCTATGTCGACGGTGCCGACGAAAGCGACGAGCATCTGAACCTGATCAAGGGCGGCGGCGCGGCACTGACTCGCGAGAAAATCGTCGCGGCGGTGGCCAAGACCTTCATCTGCATCGCCGACGGCAGCAAGCTGGTACCGGTGCTGGGCGCGTTCCCGCTGCCGGTCGAAGTCATTCCGATGGCCCGCAGCCACGTTGCGCGGCAACTGGTGAAACTGGGCGGCGACCCGGTCTATCGCGAAGGTGTTCTGACCGACAACGGCAATATCATCATTGATGTGCACAACATGAGCATCACCAACCCGGTGGAGCTGGAAGCGCAGATCAACGCCATCGTCGGCGTGGTCACCAATGGCCTGTTCGCCGCCCGTCCGGCCGATCTGTTGCTGCTGGGCACCACCGAAGGCGTGAAAACCCTGACGCGCTGATAAAACCGGTCATGCCCACGCAAGGTGGGCATGACCCTCACAGGCTCAAGGCTTGCGGAACACGTAAAACAGGTTCGGCTCGCTCACCAGATACAACGTCCCCTTCGCATCCATGGCCATCCCTTCCGCCTGCGGCACACCCTTGCTCAGCCCCATCGCCCCTTTTGCCAGCGAGCCGCTGCCAATCGGATGACCGCTGGTGTCGAGTTCAAGAATGCGCTTCGACTCATCGGACAACGCCAGCAGGTGGCCGCTGGTCTCATCGAATTGCAGGCTGGAGAGGTCACGAACCGACAGTCGGCCATCGCGCTTGCTGTTGGAGATGACCTGCAGATTGCCGGGAGCCTCGGTGTTGGTCTTGGGAAAGCCGCGCACCTCGATGATCTGCACCGGATCACGCTCCCGGGCGACAAACAGGCGCTTGCCCACCGAATCATAGGCCAGCCCTTCATAACCCTTGTTGCCGCTGGCGGTGATGCCCAGCGTCAATTGTTCTGCCTGGGCGGCGTCCAGACTTTTGGTGTTGTCATCGACGTGAATCTGAATCAGCCGGAGCCGACGCTCATCGCTGATCACGTAGGTGCCTGGGCTGATGTATTCGACGGCCTCGGCATCACCGAAGCCCACCAGCGGAATGCGCCGCAGGACACGACCGTCCAGACTCAGCTCGACCAGTTCGGGGTTCTGGTTGGTCACCGTAAACAGGCTCTTGCGGTCCGGGTCGTAGCTCAGGCCCGAGACATCATCCTGCAGCCCGTCGATCACCTGTGCTTCGGTGACGACGCGGTACTGATCCAGACCAATGGACTGAAGCGAGTCGGACTGCCAGAACACCTGCCAGTCGAACAAGGCGCTTTCAACATAGCGGTATCGCTGATTGGCGATCACGAACACGACGATCAGGGGTACAAGGGCCAGAAGCAGGACTAAAGAGCGAGTAGAGCGACGCATGAAGGGTGACTCGGACAGATTGAGCGGACGGGATTGATACCATGCCATCCTGAATGCAAGCTTAATGGCATGGTGCTATATGTTTGCCGAATGTGTATCGGCGACCTGTGTAGCTGCCGTCCTGGCTCAGTGCTTGCGAAGCGCCCTGTGAAACGAATAGAACAGGTTCGGTTCGCTGACCATGTACAGCGTACCGGCCTCATCGAGGGCCACGCCTTCAGCGCGCGGAATTGTATCCTTCAAACCGTTCATGCCGCCCAACAATGTCATGAAGCTCACCTGCTCGCCTTGATCGTCGACTTCCAGCAACATGTGCGAATCGGCAGACAGCGCGAGCATGTGGCCCGTGCGCGGGTCGATGCTCAGCGAGGACAGATTGCGCATGTCCAGCGAGCGACTGGATAGCGGCTGCTTGTCGCCTGTCAGCACGTCGCTGCCATTACTTTTCCAGGTGTACAGCGCGGGAGGTCGCTCCTCGCCCAGTATCAGCTGCTGACGCTGCGGGTCCCAGGCGATGCCTTCGAAGCCCTTGTTCTGGTTGGCGGACTTGCCGAGTTCATACTGGGGGAAATCCGCGATGTTCAGGGTGGTGGTGTCGGCGTTCACTTTAACGATGGTCAGCTTGTGCTGGCGCTCGTCAGTGATCGCAATCAGGCCATCGTTCATGACGGCAACGCCTTCGGGATTGCTCCAGCCCACCAGCGGGATCTTGCGCAGTACATCGCCCGTGAGCGTCAGCTCCACCAGAAACGCATTTTTGCCCATGACCGCAAACAGCGTTTTGGTCACCGGGTTATAGGACAGGTCCGACGCCTCGTCCTTCTCCATGCCTGGCAGCACCTTGGCGTCGATGTCCACATGGTAGTCCGGCAGCCAGATGCTGGCGTGGCGACCTGCCTTGCTCTCGAACCGCTCCTGAAACCAGAGCAGCGCGCGGTCATCCCAATGCATGATGAACGCCAGCCCATAGCCCAGCAAGGCAACCACTAACAACCACGAATACCAGCGCATGTTGCGCAGATAAGCGAAGCGTTTTTTAGTACGAGGCGGCTTTGCGGCAGTACTGGCCATTCATGTGTTCCTGAGCAAATGAGACTTCATGACGACGGGGGGCCCTTGCAGGGACGGCCGGATTATCCAGAACAGGTGTGAAAAAAACGCAAAATCGGCTGAACTATCAGTCACTCCACAAACAAAAGCCACCCGGGAGTGATCCCGCGTGGCTTTGGGTGCAGCATTGAAATGCTGTCGGGTTACCTGACGACGCTCTCGAACGGCGTCTGCCCGACCAGTTCCAGCGCGATCTGGTCGCCGGCTTCAAACGGCCCGACACCGGCAGGCGTGCCGGTCATGATCAGGTCGCCGGCCTGCAGCGAGAAGTTGGCTGCCATGTGCTGGATCATCGGCACGATCGGGTTGAGCATCATGTTGCTGTTGCCGTCCTGAACCACCTTGCCATTGAGGGTCAGGCGGATACCGATGTCCTCCAGATCAGGGAAGGTCTCGGCGGGCACGAACGGCGGGATCACCGCAGCGCCGTCAAAACACTTGGCCAGCTCCCACGGCAGGCCTTTCTCACGCAGACGCGACTGGACGTCACGCAGCGTCAGGTCCAGACCAGGCGCAAAGCCGCTGATCGCGTCGAGTACTTCTTCGCGCGAAGGGTTCTTGCTCAGGGGCTTGCCGATCAACACCACGATCTCGGCTTCGTAATGCACCGAACCGCGGTCTGCCGGAATGGTAAAGCCACCCTCCAGCGCAACCACCGCGCTGCCGGGCTTCATGAACAGCAGCGGTTCGGTAGGCACCGCGTTGCCCAGTTCCTTGGCATGTTCGGCGTAGTTACGCCCGATGCAGACCACTTTACCCAGCGGGAAGTGAATGTTGGTGCCATCGACATATTTGTGCTGGTAGCTCATGACGTCTCCTGAGGCTGTAAGAGGTAGCCTGCTTATTGTTGCGACGGATCAAATGGTTGCGACGGATCAAACGGCGAAGATTTTGCCGGGATTCATGATCCCGTTAGGATCGAACACCGCTTTCAACGCCTTCATGTATTCGATTTCGACCGGCGAGCGACTGTACGTCAAATAGTCACGCTTGGTCATCCCGACGCCGTGCTCGGCAGAAATCGAGCCGTTGTACTTTTCGACGGTCTCGAACACCCACTTGTTGACCCGGGCGCATTTGACGAAGAACTCGTCCTTGTCGAGGCTTTCGGGCTTGAGGATGTTCAGGTGCAGGTTGCCGTCGCCAATGTGGCCGTACCAGAGCACTTCGAAGTCCGGGTAATGCTCGGCAACGATGGCATCGATTTCAGCCAGAAACTCCGGCACTTTCGAGACAGTGACCGAGATATCGTTTTTGTACGGCGTGAAGTGCGAGATGGTTTCGGAGATGTACTCGCGCAGCTTCCACAGGTTGCGTAATTGCTGTTCGCTCTGGCTCATCACGCCGTCCAGCACCCAACCCTGCTCGACGCAGTGCTCGAAGGTCGCCAGCGCCTGATCGGCGAGGTCTTCGGTGGTCGCTTCGAACTCCAGTAACACGTAGAACGGGCACGGCGTGTCGAAAGGCGACGGCACATCACCGCGCGCCATGACGCGGGCGAAGGATTTGTCCGAGAAGAATTCGAAGGCGGTCAGGTCGAGCTTGCCGTGAAAGGCATGCAGCACCGGCATGATCGAGTTGAAGTCCGAGGTGCCCAGCACCATCGCAGTGAGGTTCTTCGGCGCACGGTCGAGGCGCATGGTCGCTTCGACGACAAAGCCCAGCGTACCTTCGGCACCGATGAACAACTGGCGCAAATCGTAGCCGGTGGCGTTCTTGATCAGGTCCTTATTCAGCTCAAGCAGGTCGCCCTTGCCGGTGACCACCTTGAGGCCGGCGACCCAATTGCGCGTCATGCCGTAGCGAATAACCTTGATACCGCCTGCGTTGGTGCCGATATTGCCGCCAATCTGACTGGAGCCAGAAGAAGCGAAGTCGACCGGGTAATAAAGGCCGTTTTCTTCCGCAAGCGCCTGCAATTGCCGGGTGATCACGCCAGGCTGACAGACCGCCGTGCGGTCGGTGAGGTTCAGATCCAGCACCCTGTTCATGTAATCGAACGAGACGACCACTTCACCGTTGGCGGCCACCGCAGCCGCCGAAAGCCCGGTTCGTCCACCCGAGGGCACCAGCGCGACGAGCCGCTCATTGGCCCAGCGTACGATGGCCTGCACCTGTTCGGTGGTCTTGGGGAATACGATGGCCAGTGGCGCAGGGGTGAACTGCTTGGTCCAGTCCTTGCCGTAAGTCTCCAGAGAGCCGGCATCAGTGAGTACCTTGCCAGGGTCAACCAGGGTCTGCAGCTCATCAATCAAAACGCGATCGGTCATTGAATCAACTCTCGAACGATTCATGGGCATCCTGAGAACGGTTCACGTTCGGGATGAGGTTTCGCGGGGCTCATATGCTAGCATACGCCCCCCGCGAGTCGTGCCCAGAGCCGATCCGGCCACCCCCTGCCAATTTTCTTCGGGACACAGGTTTACGCAGATGAGCAAGACTTCCCTCGACAAGAGCAAGATCAAGTTCCTTCTTCTCGAAGGCGTCCACCAATCCGCTGTCGACGTCCTCAAGGCCGCCGGTTACACCAGCATCGAGTACCACACCAAGTCTCTGCCGGAAGCCGAACTGAAAGAAAAGATCGCCGACGCCCATTTTATCGGTATCCGCTCCCGTACTCAGCTGACCGAAGAGCTGTTCGATTGCGCCAAGAAACTGGTTGCGGTCGGCTGCTTCTGCATCGGCACCAACCAGGTTGACCTGAACGCGGCGCGCGAGCGCGGTATCGCAGTGTTCAATGCGCCCTACTCCAATACCCGTTCGGTCGCCGAACTGGTGCTGGCCGAAGCCATCCTGCTGCTGCGCGGTATCCCCGAGAAGAACGCTTCCTGCCACCGTGGCGGCTGGATCAAGAGCGCTGCCAACTCCTTCGAGATCCGTGGCAAGAAGCTGGGCATCATCGGTTACGGTTCGATCGGTACGCAGCTGTCGGTGCTGGCTGAAGGTCTGGGCATGCAGGTGTACTTCTACGACACACTGACCAAGCTGCCGCTGGGCAACGCCACTCAGGTGTCGAGCCTGAACGAGCTGCTGGGCATGTCCGATATCGTCACCCTGCACGTTCCGGAAACCTCGGAAACCCAGTGGATGATCGGCGAAAAAGAAATCCGCGCGATGAAAAAGGGCAGCATCCTGATCAACGCTGCGCGTGGCACGGTGGTCGAGCTGGACGCACTGGCTGACGCCATCAAGGACAAGCACCTGATCGGCGCCGCCATCGACGTGTTCCCGGTCGAGCCGCGCTCGAACGACGACATCTTCGAAAGCCCGCTGCGCGGTCTGGACAACGTGATCCTGACGCCGCACATCGGTGGCTCCACAGCCGAAGCGCAGGCCAACATCGGTCTGGAAGTGGCGGAAAAACTGGTCAAGTACAGCGACAACGGTACGTCGGTGTCCTCGGTCAACTTCCCGGAAGTGGCGCTGCCTGCGCACCCTGGCAAGCACCGCCTGCTGCACATCCACGAAAACATCCCGGGCGTGCTCAGCGAGATCAACAAGGTCTTCGCCGAAAACGGTATCAACATCTCCGGTCAGTTCCTGCAGACCAACGAGAAAGTCGGCTACGTGGTCATCGACGTCGACGCCGAATACTCCGACCTCGCCCAGGCCAAGCTGCAACAGATCAAAGGCACCATCCGCAGCCGCGTGTTGTTCTGATCAGAGCGCCGTGCCCACCCCGTGTGGGCACGAGCGATGTTCTTGCTGGCACCTATCGTTCCTCACGCTCCAGCGTGGGAATGCCGTTCGTGACGCTCTGCGTCACACCAGCACTGACAGCCCTACTTCACATTGATGGTGATCTTCTTCGACTCGACCGAAGGGTTCAGCGGCATGTGGCCTTTGTCACCCATCAGCAATTGCAGGGTGTGCTGGCCCGGCGGCAGGTTGATTTCGGTTTCGGTCTGGCCCTTGCCGAAGTGGCGGATGTTGTCGCTGACCGGCAGTGGTGTATTCATCGACGGCTGGTCCTTCACGTCGATCAGCAGGTGATGGTGACCGGTCTCGGGCACATCGACACCCGCGGGCGCGACGCCCATACCCTTGAGGCCGAATTGCACCTTGAACGGTGAGGTGACCGTTTCACCGTCCTTGGGCGAGATGATGTAAACCTCGGCGCCTTCAGGGGCTGCGGTGCGTGGTATATCGGCGGCGCTGGCCAGCATGGATGCGCTGAGCAACAGGCCGGCGACCATCGTTCCAGAAAATAAGGATTTCATGATTGCTCCGGCTGCAGTTGACGTAAGTCGACCCTCACACGACGAATCCGTCGGTTCAGGAGTGCTCACGATAGACCGCAGTCAGGCCCAATGGCTCATCGCATTGATGAAACTGTTTTCATGAACGCAGCCTGCAGGTCACTGGAACAGCTCGTTGCCCCGGCGTCTGAACCATCCCGTCAGTGACAGGCGATCACGACTGGCGGGCATGACTTCGTGGGGAATTTCGCCGGACAGAAAGACCACCAGGCAGCCGCCCGTAGGCTGAACGTCGTAAGCCACCTCGTCCTTGAGGTACATGCGCAACTGGCCGCCGTGCTCGGGCAGCCAGGCGTTGTTGAGGTAGAGCACCGCCGACACCATGCGCCTGTCGTCATCGCGGAATCGATCCACATGCCTGAGGTAGCGGGCACCCGGCGGATACAGTGCGAAATGGCTTTCGTAATCTTCCAGCCCGAGGAAAAGGCCACGATTGAGCGCCTGACGCAAACTGTCCATCAGCTCAAGATAGCGGTCGCAGCACTGCACCTGCCCCGGCTCGAGCCACTGAATGCGGTCGCCACGAATCCCCTCGCGTATTTCCAGCGCGGTTCCCTTGCCAATCGCGGCAGGCTCGAGCTCGCCTTCGGCCGCACGTTTGCGGCACTCTTGCTCAAGTTCCAGAGTCAGAGCTTCGGGCAGGAAAATATTCTGCTGCGACCAGCCGTTGGCGGCCAGATCGTCGACGATTCGTAACAGCAGTGGGTGGTCAGAGGGTATGCGCATGGCGTGCATAGTATCCATAAGCCCTGAAATCGGACAGAGGCTTATACATGCGGTATCAAACGCATGAGATTTCATTCACCGAGGGCACTCATAACTCGACAAATCCACGCTAACACCGGGAGAATAGCGGCCTGCCGACAGGAGTCCCCAATGCGTCGTTTGTTTGTTTTGCTGTTGATGTTCTGCACCTCACCTGCCTGGGCAGACAGCTACGATCAGTTGTACAAGTCTGCAGGCTGGCCGGAACAGCGGGCGCATTTCAACGATGCCCTCAAGGCTGCCCAACAGCGTTACAGCAACAACCTGCCGCCTGCGGTTTATCAAGCGCTGGTCAACAACAGCAATCAGCGTTTCGCCCCCCAGGCCATGGACCAGCGCGCGTCGAAGCGCCTGCGTGAAAGCCTCAAGGACCCTGCCCCGTCGCTGCAGTTTTTCCAGTCGCCGCTGGGCCGCAAGATCGTCAATGCCGAGCTGACCGCCACCCGCGCCGATCAGCTGGCCAAACATGCCCAGGGGCTGCCGCATATCGAAGCGGATGCAACGCGTCAGTTGTTGATCGGCCATCTGGCCCAGGCGTTGCCTGCCAGAGAAGCCGGCGCGGAAGTCAGCCTTGCCATCGCAGGCGTTGCTGCAGACAGCCTGAGCCAGATGATTCCCGGCCTGTTCGGTGGAGGCCAGGCGCAGGGCATGCTCGAAGGCCAGCGCGAGCGTCTGATGGCGCAGATGAGTGCTGATCTGAACAACACGCTGCTGTACGTCTATCGCGACCTGTCGGACCCTGAGCTCGAAGAATTCTCGACCTTCGCCGAGTCGCCGGAAGGCAAAGCCTATTACCAGGCCGCTCTTGCCGCGATTCGTGCCGGTCTGGCGGTCGGACAGAGTGCGTCGAGCCTCAATCCCTGATCGTCACCAGAACGCCTAGCGCAAGCGCCCTTTCAGAAAATCAAAATACCGAGCCCGCAGCTCTGGCGTTTCGTTGGCCAGATGATGCCGGGCATGCCCGAGCATCAGAATCTGCGGCTGGCTGAACTTGTCTTTCAGGATCGCCAGATTGTGCGACCAGTCGACCGTCATGTCCGCCTCGCCCTGGATGATCAGCGGGCTGCGCAGGCTGCGCGGCGCGCTTTCAACACGCACGATCCATTGCGCCAGCGCGCCGACCCAGGCCGTGGGCAGTCGCAGCGGCTGTAACGGATCGGCCATCAGAAAAGGCAGGAACGCGGGCGCATTGGAGTTTTCGGTGAAACGGCGGGCAATGCCGTTCACAAACGGTCTGAGCAGGTGATAACTCAGACGCGACCAGCCCCAAGCGCGCGGCCGGACCAGCGGCGCCAGCAGGATCACCTCCCCCTGCGCCGGCGAGTCTGCCCCCTGATGAAGCAGGTGATCCGTCACGATGGCACCACCCATGCTCTGTCCGCACAGGTGCCAGGGGTGCGGCAGCCCAAGGCCTTCAGCTTCGAGCAGCAGGCGTTGCAACACCAGTTGGTATTCGGCGAAGTCATTGATACAGGCACGACTGCCGCTCGACAGCCCATGCCCCGGCAGGTCGCAGGCGATCACGGCAAAGCCCTGCTCCAGAGCCCACTCGATCACATGCCGGTACAGTCCCATGTGGTCATAGAAGCCGTGAAACAGAAACAGCGTGGCGACCGGGCTGTCAGGCAGCCAGACCTGCCCGACCACCTCGTAGCCCGCCACATCGAGGCGCCCCAGCCAGCTGCGTATGACGTTCTCGCCACACAGTCCGGCAAGACCGTAGAAGCGCTGATAGGCCAGTCCTTCCATGGAAAGCGGATCAATAACGCTCAGCGGCAGCAGGCTGGCACGCAGGTTATCGGGGTCGAACGTGGCGGACATGTGGTTTCCAGATTTCAACAAATGGCTCGTAAAGTTGTGTAACGATATTCTTCTGTCTGCCACGGCATGGCAAGCTAAGCCGCTGTAATCGCAGACATCTGTCATTGAACGTGCACATTACTGTCTGCACACTGGGCCATGCTCGCGGGCTCACCCGCCCGAATTCGCCCTGAAGCCGCTTCAAACAGGCTCTTGTGTCGGGTTTCATCGAGTCAACTGCGTCACAACGATAGTCTCCATTCCTGCCTACGCCATTTACAGAGAAACCGGATGAAACGCAGCCTCTTCATTCTAGCCATCATCATCGCCCTGCTTGCAGGTGGCGCGGGCTGGTACGTAAATAGCAAGTTGCCGGTACGCGACGGCGAGATCGCCATGAGCCGTCTTCAGGCCCCCGTCACCCTGCGCTACGACGAGCGTGGCGTGCCGCACATCGGCGCCGAGAACGAAGCCGACCTTTACCGTGCGCTGGGCTATGCCCATGCTCAGGACCGGCTGTTCCAGATGGAAATGCTGCGTCGCCTGGCACGCGGCGAGCTGGCCGAGGTACTCGGGCCGAATCTGGTCGAGACCGACAAACTGTTTCGCACCCTGCGCATTCGCGAACACGCGGACGCGTATGTCGCACGCCAGGACAAGAACAACCCGACCTGGAAAGCGCTGGAAGCCTACATCGATGGCATCAACCAGTATCAGGACACCCACGCAAGGCCGATGGAGTTCGACGCACTGGGCATCCCCAGACGACGCTTCACCACAGAGGACACGGTCAGCATCGCCGGCTATCTGGCTTACAGTTTTGCCGCGGCGTTCAGAACCGAGCCGCTGCTGACCTACGTGCGCGATCAGCTTGGGCCGGAGTACTTGAAAGTCTTCGATCTGGACTGGCACCCGGACGGCATGCTCGACTCGAAACCGGCACTGGCCGACGCCGACTGGAAGGGCCTGAATCAGCTGGCGCAGTTGAGTCACAAGGCACTTGAAGACGCTGGTCTGCCGCAATTCGAAGGCAGCAACGCCTGGGTAATTTCCGGCAGCCGTACGCAAAGCGGCAAGCCGATCCTGGCGGGTGACCCGCACATTCGCTTCTCGGTACCTTCGATATGGTACGAAGCGCAGCTGTCTGCGCCGGGCTTCGAGCTGTACGGGCACTTTCCTGCACTCAACCCGTTCGCGTTGCTGGGCCACAACATGGATTTCGGCTGGAGCCTGACCATGTTCCAGAACGATGACGTGGACCTTATTGCCGAGAAGACCAACCCGGATAACCCGAATCAGGTCTGGTACCACGGGCAATGGACGGACATGAAACGCACCGAGCAGCAGATCGCCGTCAAGGGCCAGGCCCCGGTCACACTGACGCTGCTCGAATCGCCGCACGGACCGATCGTCAACAATGTGATGGGCAAGAACGCCGGCCAGGCGCCAATCGCGATGTGGTGGTCGTTTCTGGCGTCCGCCAACCCGGTGCTGGACGGCTTCTACGAGGCCAACCGCGCCGATACACTGGACAAGATGCGTAGCGCGGCCGAGAAGATTCAGTCGCCGGGCCTCAACATCGTCTGGGCTAACGCCAAGGGCGATATTGGTTGGTGGGCCGCGGCGCAACTGCCGATCCGTCCGCAGGGCGTCAACCCGGGTTTCATTCTGGATGGCAGCACGGCGCAGGCCGATAAGCTCGGCTTTTACCCGTTCAGCGCCAACCCGCACGAAGAAAACCCGGCGCGTGGTTACATCGTGTCAGCCAACTTCCAGCCGCAGTCGCCGACCGGCATGCAGATTCCCGGTTATTACAACCCGGCCGAACGCGGCCAGGCGCTGAACCGGCAACTGAGTGACTCCAGCATCAAGTGGGACCTGGCCGCCAGCAAGGCACTGCAACTGGGCACGCAGACCGACTATGCACCAAGCATTCTCAGGCCATTGATTCCGGTACTGCGCAGTGCTGTCAGCGACCCGGACGAAAGGGCACTCGTGGAGCGACTGGCCAGCTGGAAAGGCGATTACCCCGTGGATTCGGTGGGTGCCACGCTGTTCAATCAGTTCCTGTTCGACCTGACCGAAGAGACCTTTCACGACGAATTGGGCGACGCGATGTTTGAAACCCTGCTGTCGACCCGCGTGCTGGACGCCGCCCTGCCGCGCCTGGCCGCCGATGCCGATTCGCCGTGGTGGAACAATCGCAATTCACCCCACGAGGAAAGCCGCGCCAACACCGTCAAGGTGGCCTGGCGCGCCAGTGTTTCGCACTTGCGATCGCTGTACGGCACCAACCCGGACGAATGGGTGTGGGGCAAGGCGCATACCCTGACTCAAGGCCATCCGCTGGGTTCGCAAAAGCCGCTGGACATGATTTTCAACGTCGGCCCGTATGCAGCGCCGGGCACGCATGAAGTGCCGAACAACCTGTCGTCGAGCATCCGCCCCGCCCCGTGGCCAGTCGGCTACGGCCCCTCGACCCGCCGCCTGATCGACTTCGCCGACCCGGCACACAGCCTGGGGATAAACCCGGTAGGACAAAGCGGCGTGCCGTTCGACAAGCACTATTCGGATCAGACCAAGGCCTTCGTGAACGGCGAATACTTGCCGCAGCGCTTCAGCGAGAAGGACGTGGCGGAGCATACGGAAGGCGTTTTGCGGCTGGTGCCGGGGGCGTAGCGATATTCTCTGCGCCGGGCCCGGAAATGGGGCTTCTGCCCGGAGGGCGTGGGAGCGAGCTTGCTCGCGAACTGTCGGGAACCGACAGTGAAACCGTCAAGTGCGGTACATCTGGCACGACCGAGGTCGCTGGTTTTGCTGCCGGTCCCCGGCAGTTCGCGAGCAAGCTCGCTCCCACGCCCTGCGGGCAGAATCAAGAGCGGGCTTGTGTATCGCGCATGATCAGGCTGCTTCCAGGCGTTTTGCGGCTGGTGCCGGGGGCTTAGCGACATTCTCTGCGCCGGGCGCGGAAATGGGGCTTCTGCCCGGAGGGCGTGGGAGCG
>NZ_WIBD01000017.1:0-21139 GCF_009495975.1 Pseudomonas sp. SZ57
GACGCCAGGCTAGCCGCACCGGACCATGGATGGTCCGTTGCGGCGACCCCCGGATCAGTGACAGGGCGAAGGAACCCGACGAAGTCGGGCCGGAAACGGAGCCAGGGGCTTTGGTCACTTTGGCCCCATCAAAGTGACTCGCCGAGGGGCGAAAAGGTGACCTGAGCCGAACCCAAATCCACCTGGCAAAGAAAAACCGCCGTGTGACGCAGAGCGTCACGAACTGCATTCCCACGCGGAGCGTGAGGAACGATAGTCATCAGCTCCCGAGCCGTGCCTTTAGCCAAATTGCCCTAAAGTGCTTTTCAACCGCGATGGCACTGACGACGCAGAGTGCGACGTAAGTGACAGGGCGAAGTCGGGCCGGAAACGGAGCCAGGGGCTTTGGTCACTTTGGCCCCATCAAAGTGACTCGCCGAGGGGCGAAAAGGTGACCTGAGCCGAACCCAAATCCACCTGACAAAGAAAAACCGTTGTGTGACGCAGAGCGTCACGAACTGCATTCCCACGCGGAGCGTGAGGAGCGATAGTCATTAGCTCCCGAACTGTGCCTTTAGCCAAACTGCCCTAAAGTGCTTTCACAAGAATCGCCATGCCCCTGCGCCCAGGCGCGTAACCGTTTGTGTCCGATACATCTCCGCCTCGTACAACTCTGGCATAACACTTGCTCTGCCTCTGTCACGTATTGAAGAACCTCTTGAATAGTGACGGATTATTGGCATGGCGCAGAGCGAAGAAGTTAAAGACCCCGCGACCACAGGCAAAGGTAAAGGCAAACTCAAGCTCATTATCATTGCCGTCGTGGCGTTGCTGCTGGCGGTAGGCTTGTCGGTGGGCGCGACCTGGTTCCTCATGCACAAGAGCGAAAGCAAGGTAGATCCAGCGGCGGCCGCAGCCGCAGCGAACGTCAAGCCAGTGGCGGTGTTCGAACCGATGACCCCGGCCTTCGTGGTCAACTTCAACGCCAATGGCCGCCAACGCTACATGCAGGTGAGCATCACCATGCTGGGCCGTAACGCCGCCGACATGGAAGCACTGAAGGTACACATGCCATTGATCCGCAATAATCTGGTCATGCTGTTTGCAGCCATTCCCTTCGAATCACTGGCTTCGCCGATCGGCCAGGAAATGCTGCGTCAGAAAGCGACCGCCAGCATTCAGGAAGTCGCACAGAAAGAACTCGGCAAGACTGTGATCGAACAGCTGCTCTTCACTAACTTCGTATTGCAGTAGGACTCTCACATGGCCGTGCAAGACCTGCTCTCCCAGGACGAGATCGATGCGCTGCTGCATGGCGTCGACGATGGGATGGTCCAGACTGACAACAACAGCGAGCCTGGCAGTGTCAAAAGTTACGACCTGACCAGCCAGGACCGGATCGTCCGCGGACGCATGCCGACGCTGGAAATGATCAACGAGCGCTTCGCCCGCTACACGCGTATCAGCATGTTCAACCTGCTGCGCCGCTCGGCGGACGTGGCAGTGGGTGGTGTTCAGGTCATGAAGTTCGGTGAGTACGTGCATTCCCTGTACGTGCCGACCAGCCTCAACCTGGCCAAGATCAAGCCGCTGCGTGGCACCGCGCTGTTCATTCTCGACGCCAAGCTGGTGTTCAAGCTGGTGGATAACTTTTTCGGCGGTGACGGTCGTCACGCCAAGATCGAAGGCCGTGAGTTCACGCCAACCGAACTGCGTGTCGTGCGCATGGTGCTGGATCAGGCGTTTGTCGACCTCAAGGAGGCCTGGCAGGCGATCATGGAAGTCAATTTCGAGTACATCAACTCGGAAGTGAACCCGGCGATGGCCAACATCGTCGGACCGAGCGAGGCTGTAGTGATCTCCACCTTCCACATCGAACTCGATGGCGGTGGCGGCGACTTGCACGTGACCATGCCGTACTCGATGATCGAGCCGATTCGCGAAATGCTCGATGCCGGTTTCCAGTCCGATCTGGACGACCAGGACGAGCGCTGGGTCAACGCGCTCAAGGAAGATGTGCTGGACGTCAACGTTCCGCTCACCACGACCATCGCCCAGCGCCAGTTGCCGTTGCGGGACATCCTGCACATGCGCCCTGGTGATGTGATCCCTGTGGAACTGGGCGATTCGCTGGTATTGCGTGCCAATGGCGTACCTTCGTTCAAGGTCAAGCTTGGCTCGCACAAGGGCAAGATGGCCCTGCAAGTAATCGAACCCATAGCGCGACGCTGACCAGTCTGGTCAACGTCGGAAATTGTTGCGTAACTGAAATACTGCGTGCAGAGGACAACCGATGGCTGATGAAAACGATACGATGTCTGCTGAAGATCAGGCATTGGCGGATGAGTGGGCTGCTGCATTGGGCGAAGCTGGCGACAGCCAGGCTGATATCGATGCGCTGCTGGCTGCGGATGCCGGAAATTCGGGTAGCCGGATGGCGATGGAAGAGTTTGGCAGCGTGCCGAAAAGCACCGGTCCGGTTTCTCTGGATGGTCCCAACCTGGATGTGATTCTCGACATTCCGGTGTCGATCTCCATGGAAGTGGGCAGCACCGACATCAACATCCGCAACCTGCTGCAGCTCAACCAGGGCTCGGTGATCGAGCTGGATCGTCTGGCGGGCGAGCCGCTGGATGTGCTGGTCAACGGCACGCTGATCGCCCATGGCGAGGTGGTGGTGGTCAACGAAAAGTTCGGGATCCGTCTGACCGACGTGATCAGTCCGAGCGAACGCATCAAGAAGCTGCGCTAGTGAAGCGCTGGCTGAGTGTTCTGCTGACCCTGCCATCTCTGGCCTGGGCCGCCGAACCCGCCGCTCAGGCGGCGCCTGCGCAGGTGGCCAACACGGTTTCCGGCGGTATGGGCGGGCAGGTGGTGCAACTGTTGTTCGGTCTGATTCTGGTGATTGGCCTGATTTTCGTGCTCGCCTGGCTGATGCGCCGGGTGCAGCGCGTCGGGCCCAACAGCAATCAGGTGATCGAGCTGGTGAGTTCGCGCGCGCTGGGTCCGCGTGATCGGCTGGTGCTGGTGCAGATCGGCAATGAACAAGTGCTGCTGGGCATTACGCCCGGGCGAATCACGCCTCTGCATGTGCTCAAGGAGCCCGTACAGGTGCCGGTGCGCGAGCAGGCTACCCCTGAATTCGCTCAGCGCCTGATGGAGCTGATGGGCAAGGATAAGGACAAGAAGTAATGGGCGCCTTGCGTTTCCTGATACTGCTGTTGCTGGTCATGGTGACGCCTGCTGCGCTGGCGGCCGATCCGCTGTCGATCCAGGCGATCACGCTGTCCAACGGTGCCGATGGTCAGCAAGAGTATTCGGTCAGTCTGCAGATTCTGCTGATCATGACCGCGCTGAGCTTCATTCCGGCGTTCGTCATGTTGATGACCAGCTTCACGCGGATCATCATTGTCTTCTCGATTCTGCGTCAGGCCCTCGGCTTGCAGCAGACGCCGTCGAACCAGATCCTCACCGGCATGGCGCTGTTTCTGACCATGTTCATCATGGCGCCGGTCTTCGACCGGGTGAATCAGGATGCCTTGCAGCCTTACCTGGCGGAGAAGCTTTCCGCGCAGGATGCGGTGGCCAAGGCGCAAGTGCCGATCAAGGATTTCATGCTGGCCCAGACGCGCACCAGCGACCTCGAACTGTTCATGCGCCTGTCCAAGCGTACCGACATTCCGACCCCGGATGCCGCGCCGTTGACCATTCTGGTTCCGGCGTTCGTGATTTCGGAACTCAAGACGGCGTTTCAGATCGGCTTCATGATCTTCATTCCGTTTCTGATCATCGATATGGTGGTGGCCAGTGTGCTGATGGCGATGGGTATGATGATGCTGTCGCCGCTGATCATTTCTCTGCCGTTCAAGATCATGCTGTTTGTGCTGGTGGACGGCTGGGCGCTGATTGTCGGCACCCTGGCTGGCAGTTTTGGTGGCGTATGAGCCGTTTTGCTAAGGAGTCTGCCCGATGACGCCGGAAGTAGCCGTCGATCTGTTCCGCGAGGCCCTGTGGCTGACCACTGTGCTGGTCGCGATTCTTGTAGTGCCGAGCCTGCTGTGCGGTCTGCTGGTGGCCATGTTTCAGGCGGCCACGCAGATCAACGAACAGACCTTGAGCTTCCTGCCGCGCCTGCTGGTGATGCTCATTACCCTCATCGTCATCGGCCCGTGGCTGTTGAAAATATTCATGGAGTACATGCTGTCGTTGTACACCAGTATTCCGACCGTGATCGGCTAGTACGGCATGCAGCCGATGCTTGCGCTGACCGATACCCAGATCAGTACCTGGGTAGCCAGCTTCATGCTGCCGCTGTTTCGCATCATCGCGTTGCTGATGACCATGCCGATCATCGGCACTACGCTGGTCCCGCGTCGCGTGCGCATGTACCTCGCCGTGGCGATCACCGTGGTTGTCGCGCCTGCGCTTCCAGCCATGCCGGCCGTGCAGGCACTCGATCTGAGCGCGCTGTTGCTGATCGGTGAACAGATCATCATCGGCGCCGGGATGGGCCTGTCGCTGCAGTTGTTCTTTCATATCTTTGTGGTCGCGGGGCAGATCATCTCGACGCAGATGGGGATGGGCTTTGCGTCGATGGTCGACCCTACCAACGGTGTTTCCTCCGCCACCATCGGTCAGTTCTTCACGATGCTGGTCACCCTGCTGTTTCTGGCCATGAACGGCCATCTGGTGGTGCTGGAAATTCTCGTCGAGAGCTTTACCACGATGCCGGTCGGCAGTGGTTTGCTGGTCAATAATTTCTGGGAACTGGCCAAAGGGCTGGGCTGGGTACTGGCTTCGGGCATGCGACTGGTGTTGCCTGCGATTACCGCGCTGCTGATCATCAACATCGCCTTTGGCGTCATGACCCGCGCCGCGCCGCAACTCAACATCTTTTCCATCGGTTTCCCGCTTACGCTTGTGTTGGGCATGGTCATTCTGTGGATGACGATGGGCGACATTCTCAATCAGTATCAACCGATCGCTACGCAGGCCTTGCAGGCGTTGCGCGACATGGTGAGGGCTCGTTGAATGGCGGAAAACGAGAATGGCCAGGACAAGACAGAAGACCCCACGGAAAAAAAGGTCAAGGACTCACGGGCTGACGGCCAGATCGCGCGCTCCAAGGAACTGACCACGCTGGTAGTGATGCTGATGGGGGCGGGCGGGTTACTGGTGTTCGGCTCCGATATCGCTTTGATGATGTCCGAGCTTATGCGTGACAATTTCACGATATCCCGTGAAACCCTGATGGATCAGTCCTACATGGGCAAGGCGCTGCTCAGCTCCGGGACGCATGCGCTGATCGTGGTCCTGCCGTTTCTGATCGCCATGCTGGTCGCCGCACTGGTGGGGCCGATCATGCTGGGTGGGTGGCTGTTCGCAACCAAATCATTGATGCCCAAGTTCAGCCGCATGAACCCGGCAGCAGGTCTCAAGCGCATGTTCTCGCCGCATGCGCTGGTCGAATTGCTCAAGTCGCTCGGAAAATTCCTGATCATTCTGGCAGTTGCGCTGGCGGTCCTTAACAATGAGCGCAAGGACCTGGTGGCGATTGCTCACGAGCCGCTCGAGCAGGCCATGATCCATAGCCTGTTGGTGGTGGGCTGGAGCAGTTTCTGGATGGCGTGCGGCCTGATATTCATCGCGGCGGCGGACGTGCCGTTCGTGTTGTATGAAGCGCACAAGAAGCTGTTGATGACCAAGCAGGAAGTGCGCGACGAGCACAAGAACAGCGAGGGCAGCCCTGAGGTCAAGCAGCGCATTCGCCAGTTGCAGCGCGAAATGTCCCAGCGGCGCATGATGGCTTCTGTGCCAGAGGCCGACGTGATTATCACCAACCCGACACACTTCGCCGTTGCCCTGAAATACGATCCCGAGCAGGGCGGGGCGCCGATGTTGCTGGCCAAGGGTACTGATCTGGTGGCGCTGAAAATTCGCGAAATCGGCGCGCATAACGAGATCCTGATTCTGGAGTCAGCGGCACTGGCGCGTTCTATCTATTACAGCACCGAGCTTGACCAGGAGATTCCTGCTGGTCTGTATCTGGCCGTCGCCCAGGTGCTGGCCTACGTCTACCAGATCCGCCAGTTCCGCGCCGGTCAGGGCAAGCGCCCCGACCCTCTGGGCGACATCAAGATCCCCCCCGACCTGCAGCGCGACGAGTAGTCCGCTCCCCCTTCGTTGCCAGCAGAAATCTATGGTGCCCGTGCTCCGCGTGGACATGCCGTTCTGGACAACCCGCATCCGCTCTTGCGCAGGCAAACGAGAAGGTTTTCTGACTGCACTCAGCGCACCGGATTTACGTGACTTCTGTGTCTAAAGCCTTACCGCCACTGGCTTTGTAAAAGTTGGACAGCTTTTTGCAACAGGGTCGATACAGGGCGCCATTGGCGTCAATGTTTTGATCTAGTGCGCAGGTAACGAATCAGTGGATCGCTCTCAATTACTCAGTAGCGCACGCAGCAATATCACAGGCCTGGGCCGTGGTCAGTTGGGCGTTCCGTTGTTGTTGCTGGTCATGATGGCAATGATGATGTTGCCTATGCCGCCGTTCCTGCTGGACGTGTTCTTCACGTTCAACATCGCACTGTCCATCGTCGTGCTGCTGGTCTGCGTGTATGCCCTGCGGCCGCTGGACTTCTCGGTATTTCCGACCATTCTGCTGGTCGCCACGTTGCTGCGTCTGGCGCTGAACGTCGCTTCAACGCGAGTGGTCATGCTTCACGGTCAGGACGGCCACGCCGCTGCGGGCAAGGTGATTCAAGCCTTCGGTGAAGTGGTGATCGGTGGCAACTATGTCGTCGGTATCGTGGTGTTCGCGATTCTGATGATCATCAACTTCGTGGTAATCACCAAGGGTGCCGGTCGTATTTCCGAGGTGAGCGCGCGCTTCACCCTCGACGCGATGCCCGGCAAACAGATGGCGATCGACGCCGACCTCAACGCCGGCCTCATCGATCAGCCGGAAGCCAAGCGCCGCCGTGCCGAAGTCGCCCAGGAAGCCGAGTTCTACGGTTCCATGGACGGTGCCAGTAAATTCGTGCGCGGCGATGCGATTGCCGGTCTGCTGATTCTGTTCATCAACCTGATCGGCGGCATGCTGGTCGGTATCCTGCAACACAACATGACTTTCGCCGACGCAGGCCGTGTTTATACCCTGCTGACCATCGGTGACGGTTTGGTGGCGCAATTGCCATCACTGTTGCTGTCTACCGCCGCAGCGATCATGGTGACCCGTGCTTCCGGTTCGGAAGAGATGGGCAAGCTGATCAATCGTCAGATGTTCGCTTCGCCCAAGGCGCTGGGTGTTTCCGCTGCAATCATGATTGTCATGGGCCTTGTCCCGGGCATGCCGCACTTTTCCTTTATCAGCCTTGGGCTGGTTGCCGCCGGCGGCGCCTACCTGTTGTGGAAGAAAGAAAACCAGGTGAAGGTCGAGGCCATCGCCGAAGTGCAGCGCCAGCAAGACCTGCTGCCGTCTCCGACCCGCGTTCAGGACGCCAAGGAACTGGGCTGGGATGACGTGACGCCCATCGATATCATCGGTCTGGAAGTGGGTTATCGCCTGATTCCGCTGGTGGATCGCAATCAGGGTGGTCAGTTGCTGGCGCGTATCAAGGGCGTGCGCAAGAAGCTCTCGCAAGAGCTCGGTTTCCTGATGCCCACTGTGCACATTCGCGACAACCTCGATCTGGCGCCCAGCGCCTATCGTCTGACGCTGATGGGCGTGATTCTGGCCGAGGCCGAGATCTACCCGGATCGCGAGCTGGCGATCAACCCTGGTCAAGTGTTCGGCACCCTGAATGGCATCACCGCCAGAGACCCGGCGTTTGGTCTGGAAGCCGTGTGGATCGAAATCAGCCAGCGCAGTCAGGCGCAGTCGCTGGGTTACACCGTGGTCGATGCCAGTACTGTGGTGGCGACCCACTTGAACCAGATTCTCTACAAGCATTCGCATGAGCTGATCGGCCATGAGGAAGTCCAGCAATTGATGCAATTGCTGGCCAAAAGCTCGCCCAAGCTGGCTGAAGAGCTGGTACCTGGCGTGCTGTCGCTGTCCTCGCTGCTCAACGTGCTGCAGGCGCTGCTGGCTGAACACGTACCTGTGCGGGATATCCGCAGCATTGCAGAGGCTATCGCCAACAACGCCGGGAAGAGTCAAGATACCGCCGCTTTGGTGGCCGCAGTGCGCGTGGGTCTGAGCCGCGCAATCGTCCAAAGCATTGTAGGCGTTGAGCCGGAGCTGCCTGTTATCACTCTGGAACCAAGGTTGGAACAGATATTGCTCAATAGTTTGCAGAAGGCTGGTCAGGGTCAGGAAGAAGGCGTTCTTCTTGAGCCAAGCATGGCTGAAAAGCTCCAGCGTTCGTTGATCGAGGCCGCCCAGCGTCAGGAGATGCAAGGGTTGCCGGTAATTCTTCTGGTAGCAGGGCCTGTCCGGGCGATGCTGTCACGATTTGGACGATTGGCTGTACCGAACATGCATGTTCTGGCGTATCAGGAAATTCCGGACAACAAGCAAGTAACCATCGTAGCGACTGTCGGGCCGAACGGCTGAGGTAGTGAGTCATGCAAGTTAAGCGATTTTTCGCCGCCGATATGCGTCAAGCCATGAAGCTGGTTCGCGATGAGCTGGGCGCTGAAGCGGCCATCATCGGTAACCGGCGCATTGCCGGTGGCGTAGAGCTGACTGCTGCTCTGGATTACAAGCTGTCCGCCCTGGCACCGCGTGTGCCGAACATGGAGCTGGAAGACGAGCTGCGCAAGACCCAGTCGCGCATCGTCTCCGCCCAGGCCGAATTGAACAACCGCAGCGACAGCGACGCATCGATCAACCTGCAGCTGTTTTCCGGCAAGCCGGTCAACCCTGCCGATACGCACATCGAGCCGACACTCGAAGAGCCGCCGCGTCCATTCGCGTACGCAGCGCCACAGGCCGCCGAGCCTGCCATCGGCCAGCGCGCCTATGACTCGATGCGTTCCGAACTGAACGGCCTGCGTGAGCTGCTGGAAGTCCAGCTCGGCTCGCTGGCCTGGAACCAGCTGCAGGGCAGTCGTCCGCAGCAGGCTAACCTGTGGCGTCGCCTGCAACGTGTCGGCCTGTCCGGCCCGCTGTCACGCGACCTGCTGTCGATGATCCCGGAGATTGACGAGCCTCGTCAGGCCTGGCGCATGCTGCTGGCGCACCTGGCACGCATGATCGCCGTACCCGAAGTCGAGCCGCTCGAAGAGGGCGGTGTGATTGCAATGGTCGGTCCTGCCGGAATGGGCAAGACCACCACCCTGGCCAAACTGGCAGCACGTTACGTGCTGAAGTACGGCCCGCAGAATATCGCACTGGTCAGCATGGACAGTTTCCGCATCGGCGCGCAGGAGCAGCTCAAGACCCTTGGGCGCATCCTCAACGTACCGGTCACCCATATCGATCCTGGCCAGTCTCTGGTTCAGGCGCTGGAACCGCTGCTGCGCAAACGCGTGGTACTGATTGACACCGCCGGCCTGCAGGCCAGTGATCCTGCGCTGCGCATGCAGCTGGAAAGCCTCGCGGGTCGCGGTATCAAGTCGCGCAACTATCTGGTACTGGCCACCACCAGCCAGAAGCAGGTGCTGACGGCCGCTTATCACAGTTACAAACGTTGTGGCCTGGCCGGATGCATTCTGACCAAGCTTGATGAAACGGCCAGCCTCGGTGAAGTCCTGAGCCTGGCGATCAGTCACGAATTACCTGTGGCCTACCTCACGGACGGACCACGCATTCCTGATGACCTGCATATTCCGCGTCGTCATCAGCTGGTAAGCCGCGCGGTGAGTGTGCAGATGCAGGACGAGCCTAGCGAGGAAGCAATGGCTGATATGTTTGCTGACCTCTATCACACCCCTGGCAAGAGAGTGGGTTAAGTGATGGATATTATTGGAATGTCCCTGCGTCAACGGTCTGCCATGCAGTGTTCATTTGCGAACGTGCAGCCCTCGATGTGGTTTCGGTCTACGCAAGACAAGGTAAAGAAATAACATGGGCAGCATGCATCCCGTACAGGTTATCGCGGTGACCGGTGGCAAAGGTGGCGTCGGTAAGACTAACGTGTCAGTGAACCTTTCACTGGCCCTTGCCGAGCTTGGCCGTCGCGTCATGCTGCTGGACGCCGATCTGGGTCTGGCCAATGTCGACGTGCTGCTTGGGTTGACGCCCAAACGCACGCTTGCCGATGTCATGGAGGGGCGTTGTGAGTTGCGCGACGTGCTGTTGCAGGGGCCGGGCGGGGTTCGAATCGTACCCGCCGCTTCCGGCACCCAGAGCATGGTGCATCTGTCGCCCGCCCAGCATGCGGGCTTGATCCAGGCGTTCAGTGAGATTGGCGACAACCTCGATGTGCTGGTGATCGACACAGCCGCCGGTATCGGTGAGTCGGTGGTCAGCTTCGTGCGCGCCGCTCAGGAAGTGCTGCTGGTGGTGTGCGATGAGCCCACGTCGATCACCGATGCCTACGCCCTGATCAAACTGCTCAACCGCGATTACGGCATGAACCGCTTCCGGGTGCTGGCCAACATGGCACAGAGCCCGCAGGAAGGGCGCAACCTGTTCGCCAAACTGACCAAAGTGACGGATCGTTTTCTCGATGTTGCACTGCAGTATGTAGGTGCCGTGCCGTACGACGAGTGCGTACGCAAGGCGGTACAGAAACAGCGCGCTGTTTACGAAGCATTCCCGCGTTCCAAATGTGCACTGGCCTTCAAGGCCATTGCCCAGAAGGTTGATACCTGGCCGTTGCCAGCCAATCCGCGGGGTCATCTCGAGTTCTTCGTTGAGCGACTCGTTCACCAGACCAGTGCAGGGCCTGTGCAATGACTGCGAGCGGCTACCAGATGTACAGCAAGACTTCCCGTAATTCACAGTACGAGTTGATCGAGCGCTATGCGCCATTGGTCAAGCGTATCGCTTATCATCTGCTGGCGCGCTTGCCGGCCAGCGTGCAGGTCGAGGATCTGATCCAGGCCGGCATGATCGGCCTGCTTGAAGTCTCCACCAAGTATGATTCCACCAAGGGTGCGAGTTTCGAGACCTATGCTGGCATTCGCATCCGTGGTGCGATGCTCGATGAAGTGCGCAAGGGTGACTGGGCGCCACGCTCGGTACACCGCAATACGCGCATGGTCAGCGACGCAATTCGGTCAATTGAAGCTAAAACCGGCCGTGACGCTAAAGATCACGAGGTTGCGGCCGAACTCCAGTTGAGTCTCGATGATTACTACGGGATTTTGAATGACACCTTGGGCAGCCGCCTCTTCAGTTTCGACGACCTGCTGCAGGACGGCGATCATGAAGGGCTGCACGAGGATGGCGCAAGCGGATCGCTTGAGCCGTCGCGCGACCTGGAAGACGAGCGCTTCCAGGCTGCGTTGGCCGATGCAATTGCCAATCTGCCAGAGCGCGAGCGTCTGGTGTTGGCGCTGTACTACGACGAAGAGCTGAACCTCAAGGAAATCGGAGAGGTTCTTGGGGTCAGCGAATCTCGGGTCAGTCAGTTACACAGCCAGTGCGCAGCTCGTTTGCGAGGGCGTTTGGGGGAGTGGCGAGCGCGTTGACAGGCAATGTGCGGTCTTTGGCCGCATGTTGACTGCAAGCCGGCTGTGCAGAGCGTTACGTGGTAACAGGATCGACCCGTCAGAAGCCTGTCAGGCATTGCCTTGATGGGCTTGTTTCTCAGGTCCTTGCCTGTTGTTGTGCCAAGCCCGTCGTCGTTTCGTACAGCCGGGGTGTGCTGTGCCAGTATTGAGTGAACAGCGTGTTCAGGTGCTGAATGCGTTAAAGACTGCTTGGAGGTCGAATTGGACAAGAACATGAAAATCCTCATCGTTGATGACTTCTCAACGATGCGGCGGATCATCAAGAACCTTTTGCGTGATCTGGGGTTTACCAACACATCGGAAGCGGATGATGGTCTGACCGCATTGCCGATGCTGCAGAGCGGTGCCTTTGACTTTCTGGTGACGGACTGGAACATGCCTGGCATGTCCGGTATCGATCTGCTGCGCGAAGTCCGCAAGGACGAACGCCTCAAGAGCCTTCCCGTGCTGATGGTCACTGCCGAAGCCAAGCGTGAGCAGATCATTGAAGCTGCCCAGGCTGGGGTGAACGGCTATGTAGTCAAGCCATTCACTGCCCAAGCCCTGAAAGACAAGATCGACAAGATCTTTGAACGCGTCAATAGCTGATGCAAGCCGCGAGGGCGCTATGGATAACAATGATTCGATGGCCGACTTTGAGTCGACCTTAAAAAGACACGCGCAGGAACTTGTCACCAGCCTTGAAAAGGGTCGTTTCGGTGACGCTGTGCAACTGATCCACGAGCTCAATCAGACACGCGACCGCGGCCTTTATCAGGAAGTGGGCAAGCTGACTCGTGAGCTGCACAGTGCAATCGTAAACTTTCACATCGATCCGCACATGCCTCAAGCCGAGGAAGTGTCGCAGATCACGGATGCTACCGAACGCCTGTCGTATGTGGTGAGGCTGACCGAGAATGCGGCCAACCGCACCATGGACCTGGTGGAGGAGAGTACGCCGGTCATGAACGGCCTGAGTTCCGACGCCAAGGCGTTGAGCGACGACTGGGGACGTTTCATGCGCCGCGAAATCGGTGCCGAAGAGTTCCGCGAGCTGGCCAAGCGGGTCGATGGTTTTCTGACGCGTACAGAGAAGGAGACCCATCAGGTTTCCGCACATCTCAATGACATTCTGCTTGCCCAGGATTACCAAGACCTTACCGGTCAGGTTATCAAGCGTGTGACGCAACTGGTCACTGAAGTCGAGAGCAATCTGCTCAAACTGGTGCTCATGGCCAGTCATGTCGATCGCTTCGCTGGCATCGAACATGACGAACAATCCATCCTCGATGAAAAAGATCCTAAAAAACATCTCGCTCAGGGTGAAGGTCCGCAGATTCATGCCGATAAACGTGAAGACGTCGTATCCGGACAGGATGATGTAGACGATCTGCTATCGAGCCTCGGCTTCTAAGATCTGTTGACGGTTAATTTTAGGGAGCACCCCATGAGCTTCGGCGCCGATGAAGAAATCCTTCAGGATTTTCTGGTAGAGGCCGGCGAAATTCTGGAGCAGTTGTCAGAGCAATTGGTCGAGCTGGAAAGCCGACCGGATGATGCTGATCTGCTCAATGCAATTTTTCGCGGTTTTCACACTGTAAAAGGGGGCGCCGGCTTCCTCCAGCTCCATGAGCTGGTGGAGTGCTGCCACATCGCCGAAAACGTGTTCGACATCCTGCGCAAGGGTGAACGTCGCGTTGATTCCGAACTGATGGACGTGGTCCTTGAAGCACTGGACTCCGTCAATAGCATGTTCGGTCAGGTACGTGAACGGACTGACGTAACTCCGGCGACGCCAGAACTGCTGGCCGCGCTGGCGCGTCTGGCCGAGCCACAATCTGCCGATGAGGCCGTGGCTCCCGGGCCAGAGCCCGAGCCGGTGGTTGAAGTCCAGGCTGCTGCTGCGGTTGCAGAACCAGCTGCTGGCGACGAAATTACCGATGATGAATTCGAGCAGTTGCTCGATTCGCTGCACGGCTCCAGCCCGGTATCTGCAGCGCCTGCACAGGCGCCAGCAGCCGCTGCGCCGGCAAGTGATGAAATCACCGATCAGGAATTTGAATCCCTGCTCGATCAGTTGCATGGCAAGGGCAAGTTTGCGGCTGATGCTGCAACCGCTCCGGCCCCCGCACCTGTGGCGCAGCGCGGTGCCGCGCCTGCCGGTGACGAAATCACTGACGATGAATTCGAAGCGTTACTCGATCAACTGCACGGCAAAGGCTCGTTTGATGGTGCCGTAGCGGCTCCCGTAGCTGCTGCACCTGTAGCCGTTGCTGCCAAGGCACCCGCTGCTGCTGCGTCGGACGAAATCACCGATCACGAATTCGAAAGCCTGCTCGACGAGTTGCATGGCAAGGGCAAGTTCGAGCCGGAGGCGATTGTTGCCAAGGCGCCTGCTCCGGCAGTCGCAGCGGCTGCTCCGCCACCGCCGCCTCCTGTTGCCAAGCCTGCTGCGGCGCCTGCTGCCAAAGCCGAACCGGCCAAACCCGCGGCGGCTCCGGCCCCTGCGCGCGCTCCTGCGCCTACCGGCGAAAAGCCGGTGGCGACAGAAGCCGAAACCACGGTTCGTGTCGATACCGCCCGACTGGACGAGATCATGAACATGGTCGGCGAGCTGGTGCTGGTGCGTAACCGCCTGGTGCGGTTGGGTCTCAACAGCGGCGATGAAGCCATGTCCAAGGCCGTTTCCAACCTGGATGTGGTGACCGCCGATCTGCAGACTGCGGTGATGAAAACCCGCATGCAGCCGATCAAGAAAGTTTTCGGTCGTTTCCCGCGTCTGGTTCGTGACCTGGCTCGCCAGCTCAAGAAAGAGATCAACCTGGAACTGGTCGGTGAAGAAACCGACCTCGACAAGAACCTCGTAGAGGCGCTTGCCGATCCACTGGTCCACTTGGTGCGTAACGCGGTCGACCACGGTATCGAAACGCCAGAAGAGCGCGAAGCCACGGGCAAGTCCCGCGGCGGGCGGGTAATCCTTTCCGCAGAGCAGGAAGGCGACCATATCCTGCTGTCGATCTCCGATGACGGCAAGGGCATGGACCCTAACGTCCTGCGCTCCATTGCGGTGAAACGCGGCGTCATGGACAAGGATGCAGCCGATCGGTTGAGTGACACCGATTGCTACAACCTGATCTTCGCGCCGGGCTTCTCGACCAAGACCGAGATTTCCGATGTGTCGGGTCGCGGTGTGGGCATGGACGTGGTCAAGACCAAAATCTCCCAGCTCAACGGCTCGATCAACATCTACTCGACCAAGGGCCAGGGTTCGAAGATCGTCATCAAGGTGCCGTTGACCCTGGCGATCATGCCGACCCTGATGGTGATGCTGGGCAACCAGGCCTTCGCTTTCCCGCTGGTCAACGTCAACGAAATCTTCCACCTGAACCTGTCGACTACCAACGTGGTTGATGGCCAGGAAGTGGTGATCGTCCGTGACAAGGCCTTGCCGCTGTTCTACCTCAAGCGCTGGCTGGTCAGTTCGGCGGCTCACGAGGAGCAGCGTGAAGGGCACGTGGTAATTCTCACGGTCGGCACTCAGCGCATCGGTTTTGTCGTCGATCAGCTGGTCGGTCAGGAAGAAGTGGTTATCAAACCGCTGGGCAAGATGCTGCAAGGTACGCCGGGCATGTCGGGCGCCACCATCACCGGTGACGGTCGCATCGCCTTGATTCTCGATGTACCCAGCATGCTCAAGCGTTACGCCGCACGGCGTATCTGAACCCGGGGTCGCGGGCAGCCTGGCTGCCTGCGGCACCTATTGGAGTGTTTATGGCAGTCAAGGTCCTGGTGGTGGATGATTCCGGTTTTTTCCGCCGCCGCGTTACGGAAATTCTTTCTTCGGACCCCAACATTGTAGTGGTCGGCACCGCCACCAACGGCAAGGAAGCGATTGAGCAGGCGCTGGCGCTCAAGCCGGATGTCATTACCATGGACTACGAAATGCCGATGATGGATGGCATTACGGCAGTTCGCCATATCATGCAGCGTATCCCCACCCCGGTATTGATGTTCTCGTCGCTGACGCACGAAGGTGCGCGCGTGACGCTGGATGCTCTTGACGCCGGTGCGGTGGATTTTCTGCCCAAGAATTTCGAAGATATCTCGCGCAACCCGCAGAAGGTCAAGCAACTGCTGTGCGAGAAAATCAACAGCATTTCACGCAGTAACCGTCGTTCCAGCGGGTTCGGTTCAGCCAGTGCCGCTTCGGCGGCTCCGGCATCGTCGACGTTGTCCAGCCGTGCCTCTGCGCCAGCCCCTGCACCTGCCAGGGCAGTGCCGTCACGCACGGCAACACCTGCTGCCGCCCCGGCCGCCCCGGCTCACCATGCGCCGGCGCACCCGACAACTTCAGGCACGGCCAAGCGCAAGGCCTACAAGCTGGTGGCCATTGGTACCTCAACCGGCGGCCCGGTCGCGCTGCAACGGGTGCTGACCCAACTGCCAGCCAATTTTCCGGCACCACTGGTGCTGATTCAGCACATGCCTGCGGCGTTTACCAAAGCGTTTGCCGAGCGTCTCGACAAGCTGTGCAAGATCAGCGTCAAGGAAGCCGAAGACGGCGACGTGCTGCGTCCTGGTCTGGCGCTGCTGGCGCCGGGTGGCAAGCAGATGATGGTTGACGGACGCGGTACGGTGAAGATTCTGCCGGGCGACGAGCGCCTCAATTACAAGCCCTGCGTCGACATTACCTTTGGTTCTGCCGCCAAGTCCTACGGCGACAAGGTGCTTTCGGTGGTCTTGACCGGCATGGGTGCCGATGGCCGCGAGGGTGCGCGTCTGCTCAAGCAGGCCGGCAGTACCGTATGGGCTCAGGACGAAGCAAGCTGTGTGATTTATGGCATGCCAATGGCCATCGTCAAGGCCGAACTCGCGGATGCGATCTACAGTCTCGACGACATCGGTCGGCACCTGGTAGAGGCCTGTCTCTGATGGATGTACTGAGCCTTATCGGTCTGATTCTGGCGTTTGTCGCAATCATTGGTGGCAATTTTCTCGAAGGCGGGCACCTCGGTGCCTTGCTCAATGGTCCGGCGGCGCTGATCGTGTTGGGCGGTACCCTCGGTGCTTCGCTGTTGCAGTCGCCCATGAACGCGTTCATGCGTGCCATGAAAATCATCCACTGGATCATTTTCCCGCCACGTATCGATCTGCCCGGCGGTGTCGACCGGGTCATCGGCTGGAGCATGACTGCGCGCAAAGAGGGCTTGCTGGGTCTGGAAACCGTAGCCGATGCCGAGCCCGACGGTTATTCGCGCAAGGGTTTGCAACTGCTGGTCGACGGTGCCGAGCCGGCCGCGATTCGCAGCATTCTCGAAGTGGATTTCATCACGCAGGAAACCCGCGATATTCAGGCGGCGAAAGTATTCGAAAGCATGGGCGGCTACGCGCCGACCGTGGGTATCATCGGTGCAGTCATGGGCCTGATTCATGTAATGGGCAACCTGGCTGACCCCAGTCAACTGGGCAGCGGTATTGCGGTGGCCTTTGTCGCCACGATCTATGGCGTGGCCATGGCCAACCTTATCCTCCTGCCTGTAGCCAACAAGCTCAAGGCCATTGCCCACCGTCAGGCACGCTATCGCGAAATGTTGCTTGAAGGTCTGTTGTCCATCGCCGAGGGTGAAAACCCGCGCTCCATCGAACTCAAGCTGCAAGGCTTCATGGAGTAACAGCGCATGGCTCGCCGTCGTCAGGTCGAAGAACATGAAAATCACGAACGCTGGCTGGTGTCGTATGCCGACTTCATTACCTTGCTGTTCGCGTTTTTCGTGGTGATGTACTCGATTTCCTCGGTCAACGAAGGCAAGTACAAGATCCTGTCCCAGGCATTGGTCGGCGTGTTCAACGACACCGAACGTACCATGAAGCCTATCCCCATCGGCGAACAGCGCCCGGTCTCGATCAAGCCCGCCGAGCCGCTGGTCAAGGACAGCGAGCAGACTGACGCCGGTATAGGCCAGGCCTCTGATGACCCGTTGCAGACCATCGCCCAGGACGTGCGCGATGCGTTCGGTGACCTGATCAAGTCCGACCAGATGACGGTGCGCGGCAACGAATTGTGGATCGAGATCGAACTCAACTCCAGCATGCTTTTCGGCAGCGGCGATGCGATGCCCAGCGACAAGGCGTTCACCATCATCGAAAAGGTCGCCGGGATCGTCAAACGCTTCGACAACCCGATCCATGTCGAGGGCTTTACCGACGACCAGCCGATCAGCACTGCACAGTTTCCGACCAATTGGGAGCTGTCTTCGGCGCGTTCTGCCAGCATTGTGCGCATGCTGGCCATGGACGGTGTCAATCCGGCGCGACTCGCTTCGGTGGGCTACGGTGAGTTTCAGCCGATCGCCCCCAACACCAGCACTGCCGGCCGCGCCAAGAACCGCCGTGTAGTGCTGGTTATCTCGCGCAATCTGGACGTTCGCCGCAGCCTGACCAGCGCTGGATCGGCCAATGTGCAGCCTGATGCTGCATTGCGGCGTGCTGGCACACAAACTGCACCTGTGCCAGCAAAGCCGCCGGTACGCGCGAACGCCGTCAATTCTCCGTCACCCGCCCCCTAAACATCGTATCGGTATGGTCGTCGCTGTACGGAAGGAAAACAATTAATGAGAGTCTGGGCAGTAGCCAACCAGAAAGGTGGAGTCGGAAAGACCACCACGACCATTGCCCTGGCCGGTTTGCTGGCCGATTCAGGCAAGCGCGTGGTTGTGGTCGATCTGGACCCTCACGGCTCCATGACCAGTTATTTCGGGCATAACCCGGACGAACTGGAACACAGTGCTTTCGATCTGTTCCTGCATAAAGGCGCAGTGCCGGACGGTCTTCCCGGCCAGTTGCTGCTGCCTACCAGCGACAAACGTATCTCGCTGATACCCTCCAGCACGGCACTCGCCACACTGGAACGCCAGTCACCCGGCCAGAGCGGCCTGGGTCTGGTTGTCGCGAAAAGTCTGGCTCAGTTGTGGCAGGATTTTGACTATGCCTTGATCGACAGTCCGCCGCTGCTGGGCGTTCTCATGGTCAATGCGCTGGCGGCCAGCCAACAGCTGGCGATTCCGGTGCAGACCGAGTTTCTGGCCGTGAAAGGTCTGGAGCGCATGGTCAACACGCTGACCATGATCAACCGTTCGCGCAAGGTGCCGCTGCCTTACACCATCGTGCCGACCTTGTTCGACCGCCGTACCCAGGCATCGATGGGTACCTTGAAACTGTTGCGCGACAGCTTCCCCGAGCACGTCTGGCAAGCCTATGTGCCGGTCGATACGCGACTGCGCGATGCCAGCCGTCTGGGGCTTACGCCGTCGCAGAACGACAGCAAGAGTCGTGGTGTGATCGCTTACCGGGCATTGCTCAAGCATATGCTCGCCGAGCAGCTCAATGCGCAGGTGGCCTGACGTGAACGTCTACTCTTTCTACATTGTTTGCTCAAGTGATGCCTCAATGCGGCCGATAACTGTATCAGGCTGCACATGCTCCATTTTTTGTTGGGCCCCGGTATGAACCGCCCTGTAGAAGTAGCAACACGACCCAAACTGGCTTTGCAGTCCTACCTGGACGCACTGCTGTACGACGCGACTGAAGTGCTCGAAGAGCCCGTCAGCAGCATCGATGAATTTCAGGCGGCTGTGCTCGAAGAGCAGGCCTTTGATGCGCGGATGCAGGCGCAGATCAAGCCACTGGCGGTCGCGGTTGCCGCGCCGGCTCCGGTGGCTGTCGAGGTGCAGGTGCTGGCGCCTGCGCCAGTGGTTGAAGTTGCTCCGGTGATCGTTGCCGAAGCGGTGCAGGTTGAAGTGGTTCAGGTTGAAGAGGCAGTGCCAGGCGTTGCGCTGGTTGAACCGGTCGCCGAGTTGAGCACGCTGGCAGCCCAGCGTACCCCGACGCCACCGCCGACCAGTGATGGTCGTCCGGCATGGGCTGCCGAGCCATTCGAATGCCTGTTGTTCGATGTGGCCGGTCTGACACTGGCGGTGCCGCTGGTGTGTCTGGGGTCGATTTATCCGCTGGCGGGGCAGGAGCTGACGCCGCTGTTCGGTCAGCCGGACTGGTTTCTCGGGATCCTGCCGTGTCAGGCAGGCAACCTGAAAGTATTGGATACCGCGCGCTGGATCATGCCTGATCGCTACCGCGACGATTTTCGCCAGGGATTGCAGTACGTGATTTCGGTGCAGGGATACGAGTGGGGGCTGGCGGTGCATCAGGTCAGCCGTTCGTTGCGTCTTGATCCGAACGAGATCAAATGGCGCGCGCAGCGAGGTCATCGTCCATGGCTGGCGGGTACGGTCATTGAGCATATGTGCGCGTTGCTGGATGTTGCAGAGTTGGCCGAGCTGATAGCCAGTGGCGCGGTCAAGCAGTTGAACAAGTCGAAATAATCATGGGTCGATGCCAGTGGCGTCACCTGCAAAGAACACACGTGAGGGGTTGGGGTTATGAATAAGTCGTCTGCACAAGGTTCCGAAGATCCTATTCTGCAATGGGTTACGTTCCGCCTGGACAACGAGTCCTACGGCATCAACGTAATGCAGGTGCAGGAAGTGCTGCGCTACACTGAAATCGCCCCGGTGCCGGGTGCGCCAAGCTACGTGCTGGGCATCATCAACCTGCGCGGTAACGTCGTGACCGTGATCGACACCCGTCAGCGTTTTGGCCTGGCCCCGGTTGAAGTCAGCGACAATACGCGTATCGTGATCATCGAAGCCGACAAGCAAGTGGTCGGTATCCTGGTCGACAGCGTGGCGGAAGTGGTTTACTTGCGTCAGTCAGAAGTTGAAACTGCGCCTAACGTCGGTAACGACGAATCGGCCAAGTTCATTCAGGGCGTCTGCAACAAGAACGGCGAACTGTTGATTCTGGTTGAACTGGACAAAATGATGTCCGAAGAAGAGTGGTCCGAGCTGGAGAACATCTGATTGATCTTTGAGGTAGCTGTCGTCTTCCTGGGCATTCTCTGGGTTGTCACCCTGTTTATGTTCCTGGCCCATACCAGGCGTCAGCGCAAGCTGGACGCCGAGCGTGATGACGCGGCTGCCTTGCGGGATCAGCGGATCAAGGAGTTGGCCAGACGCCTGGACAACTACCAGAACGGCACGGTGCGCATGGGCGAGGCGTTGCATGAGCTGCGTGCCGTCGTTGCGCCGTTGCCGGACAAGCTCACCGCACTGGAGCAGCGCGATCCCTCCACGCTGTCCTTCGCCCAGGCCGCCCGTCTGGTCGGCATGGGTGCCAGCATCGACGAGCTGACCCAGTCCTGCGGCCTGACCCAGGCCGAAGCGCAACTGATGACCAAACTGCACGGCAATACAGCGAGCTAGTTTCTCTTCCCTGCACGCCTGCGCTACACCCAGGGCCGGACGCAGAGCGTCCAGAACTGCATTCCCACGCTGGAGCGTGAGGAACGATAATCTTGTAACTCTCGTGCCAGTCACTCCGCGTTGGCATGCCCTCCGTAACGCTTGGCGTCATAAATTTCCGGTGCGGCACAAGATCATGCCTTAACTGTTAATGCTGCCTAAAATGCTTTTTTATCGCGATGGCACAGACGACGCAG